>NZ_CP046191.1 GCF_012568445.1 Enterobacteriaceae endosymbiont of Donacia vulgaris | reverse complement strand
TTTTAAAATTATGATCTTTTTCTCCATTTTTATAAGATTTATTTTTTTATTTGACGAAACTTTATTTAAATTTTAATAACATTCATATGATTTTTATTATACACATTTTTTTTTTCTTTTCAAGATTTAATTTAAAAAAAAATTATAAATATTTATAAGTGAATATAAAAGATTATAAAGAAAAACATATATTAAACATATATATATAGGTGCTACTTGATATCCCGAGTTTTACTACTTGATATCCCGAGTTTTGCTACTTGATATCCCGAGTTTTGCTACTTGATATCCCGAGTTTGCTACTTGATATCCCGAGTTTGCTACTTGATATCCCGAGTTTGCTACTTGATATCCCTCGGAATATCTCAGAAAGAGGGGAGATTTAGTTAATATCTATTAAATTTTTTTATTAAAAAATTTAATAGATATTTTTTATATTTAAAAAAAAAACTTGACACTGAAAAATAAAACTAGTAGACTAAAATAAATTTTTAGTTAAATAAATATTTTTTTGATTGACATTGAGATTATAAAGTGTTAAACATTCATATATTCTAAGAATAAAAGAATCTCATAGATAGCAAGTAAGTGATTTGTATTTATTTATTTACTTTAATATTTTGAGATAATGAATATAATTGGAAGCTTAAAATAAAAAAAATTTTTTCAAAGATGAGTTTTGTGTATTACACCCATATTAATATAAAAAAATGACAAGCAAAACATAAAATGTTAATATGTGTGGTATTGTATTATTTTATTAAGCTTACATTTTTTTTGTTACACATTTACTTATACTTGATGTAAGTATTTAGTTAAGTAAAAAAAAAGAAAGTAAATACAAAAAATAGTGGTTTTTTTATATAAAATATAAGTTATACTTTAATTTTAAATGCGTAAAAAATTATTTCATAATAGGATTAAATTATTAATTCAAAAGAGCAATATTTTAAAAAAAAAAAAAGAGAAAAATATATCATTTTTTTATAAATCAATTAAATATATAAAAAATAATAGCTTTAATGTAAAAAAATATTTTCCTAATATTTCAAAAAAAAATAGGGCTATACCCAATATTATATTACGTAGTTCTCTTTTTGGAATAATAAAAAAGGGTAATAGAAAATATGAAAAGAATGTTTTAAAAACATCATTAAATGGTTTTTTTATACGTTTTACAGGTGAAAGCTTAGATCAATCTGATTTAGATGTATGGTTAGAATGCTTATATTTATTTACTAAAGTACCTTTAGGAGAGAAAGTAATCTTTTCTACTTATTCTTTTTTAAGATCAATAGATAGAAATACAGGAAAAAAAGATTATGAATGGCTTAAATCATCTTTAATTAGATTATCTATTTGTAGTATAGAAATAACTTATAAAGATGATTTTTATATAGGTCATTTATTACACGAATGGTATAGAAATAATAAAACAAAAAAAAATATTATTTTATTAAATAAAAATATAATATCTTTCTTTATAGATTCTACATGGACAGCTATTTCTTTAAAAGAAAGAAAAAAATTAAAAGGTAAACAATTATCACAATGGATTCATTGTTTTTTTTGTTCTCATAATAATAATCCCTTACCATATAAGGTAAATACCTTAAAACAATTGTGTGGGAGTCATATATTGTTATTATGGAAATTTAGACAAATTTTAAAAAAATCGTTATATGAAGTTTCCCTTGCAACTGGCTGGAAATGTTGGATAGATAAAAATGATATTGTTCATATTATAAAAAAATAAGATTATTTTTTTTTATTTATGTTATTATAAAATCAAATCATTTTCTTTATTTTAAAATATGTCAAAAATTATTAAACAGAACATTTCTTCTGATAAAAATAATAATATTATTATAGACTATAATATTAAAAATTTTCTAAAAGAAAAACCTCAAAAAAAATATTATAAGAGTATTGCTTTTTTAGGTCCTAAGGGTAGTTATTCTTATTTAGCAGTAAAAACTTATATTAATAATACTTTTTTTCAAAAAACTCTTATTAATATAAGTTGTCAAAATTTTACTGAAATTTTTTTATACTTAAAAATTGGAATTATTAATTTTGCAATTATTCCTATATACAATAATTGTACAGGATTAATAAAAGAAGTTTTAACTTTATTTAAAAGTAATATTTTTTTTTTATATATAAAAAAAAAATTTAAATTACCGATAAAACATTGTTTAGTAACTAATAAAAGAAATATAACTTTACATGAAATAAAAAAAGTTTTTAGTCATGTTGAACCATTTAAACAATGTAGTATTTTTATGAATAAATTTCCTAAATGGGAAATAAAATATTGTTCGAGTTCTTCATTTGCTATGGAATATATCAAAAAAAGTTCATTTAAAAACTTGGCAGCTATAGGAAATAAAATTTCAGCTAAATTTTATAAGTTAAAAATTATAAAAACTAATATAACAAATAAAATAGATAATCAAACTCATTTTTTAGTTTTAGGGAAAAAATAGCATATTAATAAATAGTTATTAACAATATAATTTATGATTAATTATCATCAACACAAATAAAAGGGAAGATATTTCCTACAATCCCCTGATCAATTTTTCCAGTAACAAAATCAACATGATAATGTAATGGGTCTGGAAAATACATATTTATTTTAGGAGTTGAAGTCCAAAACATACTAAAAAATTTTTCAACTATAGGCCATCCATAATTACTTATCAAATCATCACCTGGATGAGCATTATAAAAAGCTATTAATTCTTCTTTTGTAGGTAATCGAGCATTTTGAGATTTGCAGAATGCTTCTGCATTAAACCAAGTAAACTTAGCCCAATCTTCATTTAAATAATGATTTACTTGATCTCCAAGACGTTCAACACTTAAAGTAGGTCGTTTAAATTTCATGCCATTAAAAAGGATAAAATCTGGCATATGACCATACATTTTGGCTAAAATATGTTTAGGACTTGTAGGTACTGTAAAAATTAAATCTATTTTTTTTGAAACATAATTATTTGCAATAATTTTAAAATATGTTTTAACTCCAATACCATGAGGATCTGATATTTTAAGTTCTAATTCTCCATTTTTATCTGTCGTTAAGAAAAAATATTTACCATCATAAGATTTTTTATGTGTAATGTCTTCAATATGAATTTCTCCACTATCTTTTCTAACTTCACCATGTTGGTCTACTGCCATCAATTTTTTTATTTCAACATCAGAAAATTTTAATTTTTTACCATGTTTATCATAAACAATTATTAATAATTTAATTGATTCACTAACTTTTGCAGTCAGATTTTTTGGCTCAATTTTTATAACCATATTATCTACGGAGGGGGCAATAAATTCAACTGTATCACTAATGTCTTTAATTACTGTATTATTAACTTTTACTTTTAATAAAGCAAATCCATAAGATGAACTTGTTATAAATGCAGAATAAGTCCCTTTAGGATTTTCATTTACAGGACTTATATGAATATTATGTTTAGCATATGTAGAAAATCTTTCTACAATAAAGCTAACATCTTTTAAATTAGCCAATAATTCATTATCATGATCTCTTGCTTCAAAAACTATTTTTGCCTTTTCAGAAGAATCTATTAATATTCTTTTAGGGTAAATATTCAAAGTTGAATATTTTTTATTTAGTAAAGGAGGTAACACTTTTATTCTCATATAAAATACATCTTTATTACCTAAGACATCAGCAGCAACAATTTTTAATACATAATTATTACTACTAATATTTTGAAAATCATAACTAGGTAAACGTATCATATAATCATTTTTATTATTATATAATCCAACTGATCCACCTCTGTATAAAAAAATATTACTAATATAAAAAAATATGTTACTTATATAATTAACATTACTAACATGCATTTTTAAAAAATGTTGACTTCTAGGTAATCCCAAGATTTCTTTTTTTGCAAATATTTTAATTATATATTTTTTTCTATATTCTAATGTTATGTTATTATTTCTTTCTATAAAGTCATATATATGATCGTAAGATGAAGAAAAGACATCATTAATTTTTGTATGTACTTGATTATGAAAAGAAGAATTTAAATTTAAATTGACACTTATACCAAACTGAAAATTACCTGTTTCTAATGTTTGTAACCTTTTGATATTGAAAGTTAAAAGAGGTATTGGACTATAATCCATAGAGAAGGAAAAAAAGGGAATAGAAGATATTTTTTCATAATTTTTTTTATTAACATTTCTTTTAAACCCTATATTGCCAAAATATTTAGAATAATCTATTTTAAATACTAATTCTGGGATTTTAGGAAAATATCCTTTAATTCTAAAATCTAATCCTGTTGCTGGTTTTGAAAAAAATTCATCATCGTTTATATTGTTATTAAAAAATTTATTGTTATTTAAAGTATCTTTATTAGTATAATGCCACCATCTACTTAAACCATAATACATATTAATGTTAAATTTAATAAATTCTTTCCAAAATTCAAAACCTAAACCTAATCTTGTATTTTCTAACGAAATATCATAATCTAAAAAACTATTTACTCCTAATAAATAATTATTTTCAAAAGAAAATTTTCTTAAACCTAAACCAAAATTATTTTGATTTCTATCATCAGTCTTATGTATACTATTTTGTAGGAACAAAATATAATTATCTTTTTCTATTAAGGATAATAGAAAACTAATTTCTGAATTATTAAAATTTAAATTTTCATCTAATTTGATTTTTATTGAAGTTTTTCCATTTATTTTAAATTTACTAAATAACTTATAAAAACTTGATTGAACTTTTTTATTTATTTCGTAATTAAATTTATCTATAATAATGGATTTTATATTTTCTACAAATTCTTCTTTATTTAAAAAATTTTTTTTTGTTAATAAAAAATAATAAAATGCATTTTTTTGTTTATTTTCTATTTTTTTTTTTGCAAAAAAAGAACTTAATTGATAATTATCTAAATAATTTTTGTTGTTTAAATGTTTTTTTATATTATTCCAAAAAATTTCTGTTTTAGATAAAGGTTTATCAAAGATACTACTATTTTTAATAAATAAATTTTCTTTTTCTAGAATTTCTTTTGTAAGTGTGTCACTTTTTCTTCTTTCTTCTTTTTTTATAAAAAAGAAGTATTCTTTTTTCATTTTTTTAAAAATATAGAAATTTACATCACTAGATTTCTTTTTTAATGTCATTGAATTAATTTTAGGTATAAAAAGACATGTAAAAAAAATAGCTATTATTATTTTTTGCATTTTATTTTTCAT
>NZ_CP046190.1:353712-460480 GCF_012568445.1 Enterobacteriaceae endosymbiont of Donacia vulgaris | reverse complement strand
TTTAAGATCCAAATTAAATAAAATTTAATTTAATATAATTTTTTTTATAAAATAATATAAGTAAATAATATAAATATTTTATATCACTAATAAAATAATTGATATTATATATCTTGATTTAATATATATTTTAAAATATCTGTACATAATATTTCTATTCCAATATTTTTTTTTGATGAAATTAAATAAAATTTTTTTATAAATTTATATTTTGTTAAAATTTTATTGATATATAATATTAAATTACTTTGATTATCTATTAAATCAATTTTATTTAAAACAAGCCATTGTTCTTTTAAAAAAATTTTTTTATTATATTTTATAAGTTCAAAATTAATTATATTTATAGCACTAGATATGCTACTAATATTATTATTAATTACTGATGTATCTATAAAATGTAATAATAAGTTACAATATTTAAAATGTTTAATAAAATTTAATCCTAACCCTTTTCCAACTGAAGATTTTTTTATAATACTAGGAACATCTAATATTGAAATAGAAGTATTATTTAATCTATTTTTAATAATTCCTAGAATAGGTTTTATAGTTGTAAAGGGATAATCACCTATTTTAGTATTAGCAGAGGATATTTTTTTTATAAATGTTGATTTACCCGAATTAGGTAACCCTAATACACCTACATTTGCTTTTAAAATAAAATCTAATTTTATTATTTTTTTCTGTCCTAAACAACCTTTAGTTCTTTCATAGGGAGTTCTATTAATAGAAGATTTAAAATTAATATTTCCTAATCCTCCTTTACCTCCTTTTGCAACTAAAAATTTTTGTTTATTTTTTTTAAAAAATATAAGAGTTATTTTTTTTTTTATATCAATAATATTTGTACCTATTGGTACATAAATAATTAAATTTTTACCATTTTTCCCTGTACGTTGAAAACTTTTTCCTTTGAATCCATTTTCAGATATATAATTTTTTTTACTATAGAAATTATTTAAATTATTAATATTATTATTAGATATGAAATATATATTTCCTCCCTTACCTCCATTACCTCCATCAGGGCCTCCTTTGGGAATAAATTTTGCACGATGAAAACTAATACATCCATCTCCTCCATTACCTGCTTGAATATGTATAATTGCTTCATCAAAAAATTTCATTATAACTCCATTTTATACAAAACAGATTTTTATAATTTTAAATATCATTTAATATTTAACTAAAATTAATAAAAAATAAAAAATTATACACTAACAATATTTATATATTTTTTTTTTCTAATCCCCTTAATAGTAAATTTTACAACTCCATTTATTTTTGCAAATAAAGTATGATCTTTACCACATCCTACGTTATTTCCAGCATGAAATTTATTACCTCTTTGTCTTATAAGAATAAATCCTGGTTTTACTTTTTCTCCCCCAAAACATTTAATACCCAATCTTTTAGAATGTGAATCTCTACCATTTCTCGATGAACCACCAGCTTTTTTCTGCGCCATAAAATATTTTCCTATATTAAACTAAATATTGAATTTTAAGAATTTTTATATTTGTAAATAACTGACGATGTCCTTGTATTTTACGAAAGTGTTTTCTTCTACGAAATTTAATTATTTTAATTTTTTTATTTTTACCATGTAACATTAATTTTGCTATTATTTTTGCCCCTGGAATAATAGGATTTCCTATATTTAATTTATTTCCATCATATATTATTAAAATATTTTTAAATTCAATCTTATCTCCAATTTTTCCTGTTATTTTTTCTAATTTAATGATCTGTCCTTGAATAACTTTATATTGTTTACCACAACTATCAAAAATAGCATACATTTATTATCATCCTTATAATATATTTTAAAAAATTAATAACTAATAATATTATTAAATAATTTAATTGTTCAATATTTTAATATTATTAATTATTCATTTTCTAATCTTGTAATATTTGCTCCTAAAGAAATTAATTTATTTTCTATATTTTCATATCCACGATCAATATAATTAACATTATTAACAATTGTTTTACCTTTAGCAATACAACCAGCTAATACTAAACTTATTGATGCTCTTAAGTCTGTAGCTTTAATATTTGCACTATATAGTGATTTTATTCCTTGACAAAAAACTTTATTCTTTTTTAAAAAAATTTTTGCACCCATTTTAATTAATTCATGTATATATAAAAAACGATTTTCAAAAATAGTTTCTTGTACTATACTTTTTCCTAAAGCAATACAATTTAATAAAGTAAATTGAGGTTGCATATCTGTAGGAAACTGAGGATAAGGACCAGTGATGATATTTACTGCTTTTGGTTTTTTATTATTCATATTAATACTACACCAATTTTCTCCTGTTTTAATCTCTGCTCCTATATATTTTAATTTTTTTAAAATTATTTTTAAATTTTTCGGATTAGTATTTTTACATACAATATCTCCCTTAGAAATAGCAGCAGCTACTAAAAAAGTACCTGTTTCTATTCTATCATCCATTACAGTATAAGTACCTCCTTTTAATTTTAAAACACCTTTAATTATTATTCGATTAGTTCCACCACCCTTTATATTAGCGCCCATAGTATTTAAAAAATTAATTAAATCTTTTATTTCTGGTTCTTTAGCCGCATTTTCAATAATAGTTATATTTTTAGCATAAATTGCAGCTAAAATAATACTAATTGTAGCTCCTACACTATTTTTTTTCATTATTATACGAGAACCCATAAATTTTTTATTTATAGATGCAATAATACGATTATTTTTAACATAAATATTTGCACCTAATTTTTGTAAATATTTAATATGTAAATCAATAGGCCTCATACCAATTGAACAACCTCCTGGTAAAGATATATTTATTTTTTTAAAACGTACTAGTAAAGGACTAATTAACCAAATAGAAGCTCTAATAGATTTTATTAAACTTTTAGGAAAATGAAAATTAGAATATAGGTTACTTGTATTTATGATTAATGATTTACCACCTTTAATTTTTACTCCTAAATTTAAAAGTAATTTTATTGTTATATCTATATCTTTTAATTTAGGAATATTTCTAATTTCTATTATTTCTTTTATTAAAAGGGAAGAAAATAAAATAGGTAAAGCTGCATTTTTAGACCCAGAGATATTAACTTCTCCTTTTAATTTTACTGGACCTTTTATTATAAATTTATCCATTTTTTCTCTGAAAATATTAATAAAATATTAAAATAAAAAATAGAGATTATTTTTTAATAAAAAAAATTTTCAAAATAAACTAAGTTTTATTAAAATATTTTTTATAATTAAATAAAATTTAACTTTAACGTTTAGAAAATTGAGGACTACGTCTAGCTTTTTTAAAACCTACTTTTTTACGTTCTACTTTTCTATCATCACGTGTTATAAAACCTTGTTTTTTAAAATTTTTTCTAAAAAAATTATCATATTTTATTAAAGCTCTTGTAATTCCGTGTCTAATGGCTCCTGCTTGTCCTGAAGTCCCTCCTCCCTTAACTGTAATATACAAATCTAATTTATCACTCATTTTGATTAATTCTAAAGGTTTCATTATCATAATACAATATGTTTTTCTAGGGAAAAAAACATTTATATTTTTTTTATTAATAGAAATATTTCCCTTTCCTTTTTTAATAAATACTCTGGCAGAAGAACTTTTTCTTCTTCCAGTTGCATGATAATCATAATTAATTTTTTTCATAAATTTATATCCTTAATAATATTATTCAATATTTAAAATATTTTTTTGTGCTATATGATTATGTATTATTCCTGAATAAATTTTTAATCTATTTAACATTAATAATCCAATTTTATTCTTAGGTAACATTCCTTTCACAGAATGTTGAATTATTTTACAAGGATTCTTTATAATTAATTTTTCAAATGAAATTTTTTTTAATCCTCCAGAATAACCACTATGACTAAAATAAATTTTATCTTTTTTTTTATTTCCTGTTATTTTAATTTTACTTGCATTTACAATAATAATATAATCTCCGATATCAATATGAGGAGAATATAAAATTTTATGTTTTCCCATTAAATAATGTGCTATTATACTCGATAATCTTCCTAAAATTTTATTTTTTGCATTTATAAGATACCATTGACGATAAACTTTTTTTTTAAATAAAATACTCATTTATATATATCCAAAATATAAGTAATTAGTATAATTATATTATTTATTTTTTTTTTAATTTTTTAATAAAAAAATATAAATTTTTATTAAAATATGATAATATAGTTATATTATAAATGCAATTAGTCTTTTTTATTTTGGTATTATATATTTAGTAATATTTCAAAAATAAGTTTTTTATTACTAGATAAGTAATATTTTTGCTTTATTTTTTTGGTGACTTTATGAATATGATTTCTATAAAAAAAAAAGAAGCTAATTTAATTCAAATATTTAAAAATTTAATAAAACAAGAAAAATTCGGTACACAAACTGAAATTGTACGTGCTCTACAAGAAGCAGGATTTCATAATATTAATCAATCTAAAGTATCTAGAATGTTAACAAAATTTGGAGCAGTAAGAATTAGAAATACAAAAATGGAAATGGTATATTGTTTCCCATTAGAATTAGGCGTACCACATACTACTAGCCCTGTAAAAAATCTAGTATTAGATATTGATTATAATGATATTTTGATTATTATTCATACTAGTCCAGGAGCTGCTCAATTAATAGCTAGATTATTAGATTCTTTAGGAAAAGCAGAAGGTATCTTAGGTACAATTGCAGGTGATGATACTATTTTTGTAGTACCTACGCATTTATTTAAAACAATTCAATTATATAATTCTATACAAAATTTATTTGAACAAAAACTATAAAATATATATAATTTACTTGAATTTTTTTATCTTATATATTTTAGTCCCTGCATATATGGTCTTAAAACTTTAGGTATTTTAATTTCTCCGTTTTTAAGTTGATAATTTTCCATAATAGCTGCTAGTGTTCTACCAATTGCTAATCCTGATCCATTTAAAGTATGTATAAAAGAAATTTTATTATCTTTAATTCTTTTATATCTCGCTTTTATTCTTCTAGCTTGAAAATCCCCCATATTAGAACAAGAAGAAATTTCATAATATTTATTTTTTGAAGGAAACCATACTTCTAAATCATAAGTTTTACTTGATGAAAAACTCATATCACCTGTACATAATAATACTTTTCTATATGGTAAATTTAATAATTTCAATATTGTTTCTGCATTTTCCGTAATTTGTTCTAAAGCTTTAATAGAATATTCAGGTTTTACTAATTGTACTAATTCTACTTTATCAAATTGATGTGTTCGTATTAATCCTTTATTATATTTTCCATATGAACCTACTTCAGATCTAAAACAAGGACTATGTGCAACTAATTTAATTGGTAATTCTTTTTCTTTAATAATTTTATTATATACTAAATTAGTTAAAGGTACTTCTGCTGTTGGAATTAAAAAATAATCTTCTATATTAGATGACTTAAAGCTTTTTATATGAAAAAGATCTTTACTAAATTTAGGTAATTGTCCAGTACCATATAAAGCTTGTTTTTTTACTATATAGGGAACATAAATTTCCTTATAATTATGATTATTAATATGAATATTTAACATAAATTGAATTAAAATTCTATGTAAATATGCTATTAATCCTTTTAAAACAAAAAATTTAGATCCACTTAAGTTAACTCCTGCTTCTAAATCAATACCTTTATTTAAAATACCTAGTTCTAAATGATCACGTATAGGAAAATCATGTTTAATTATTTTACCCCATTTACTTATTTCTTTATTTTCTTTAGTATTATTTCCTATAGGTACATCATTTAACGGTAGATTTGGTATTAAATTATAAACTTTATTTATACTTTTTTTAATATTATCTAATATAATTTTATTTTTTGAAATTTGATTATTAATATTAATGACTATCACTTTATATTCAGATATATTATGAATATTGTGTTGAGATATATTTTTAGTTATTTGGTTTTTTTTAATCTGTAATTTTTCTATTTTAACTTGAAAAATTTTTCTTTTTTGTTCTAATTTATTTATTAAATTAATATCTAAATAAAAATTTCTTTTTTTTAGAATTTTATATACATAATTAATATTATTACGTAATAAATTTACATCTAACATAATACTTTCCATATATATAAATATACTACATAATTTTAGCATAAAAAATTATTTTATACATATTTAAATTTTTAAAAACATCTGATATTTAATATGTTATATTTTATATAATAATGAAAATATTAAAATAATAAATATATATGGAAAATAGTAAAAAAACAAAACTTCTTATTTTAGGATCTGGTCCTGCAGGATATACTGCAGCAATATATGCGGCAAGAGCTAATTTAAATCCTATAATAGTTACAGGAGATCAAATTGGAGGACAATTAACACAAACTTATAATATAGAAAATTGGCCAGGAAATTTTCCCAATATAACTGGACAAAAATTAATGGATCAATTATATAATCATGCATTATATTTTGGAACTAATATTATAAATGACACAATAACAAAAATTATTAATTTTAAAAAAACACCTTTTATTGTAAAAGGTAATTTATTTACATATAAATGTGATAGTATAATTATTGCAACAGGATCATATCCTAGATTTTTAGGTTTAGATTCTGAAAAAAAATTTATAGGCAAAGGTGTTTCTTCTTGCGCTATTTGTGATGGTTTCTTCTATCGTAATAAAGTAGTTGCAATTATAGGAGGTGGTAATACTGCAATAGAAGAAGCATTATATTTATCTAAAATTACATCTACAATACATTTAATTCATAGAAAAAATAATTTTATTGCTGAAAAAATATTACTACAAAAATTAAAATTATTAGTAAAAAATAAAAAAATAATATTACATGTTCCTTATATAGTTAAAGAAATATTAGGTAATGATATTGGAGTAACAGGAATAAAAATTGCTTCTTTAAACAATAAAAATATTAAAATTATTCCAGTGTATGGAATATTTGTATTAATTGGTACAGTACCTAATAGTTTTTTATTTCAAAAAATATTAAATTTAAATAAAAATGGTTATATATTAACTAATAAAAATAAATTTAAAAAATCAAATTTTACAGAAACTAATATTGCTGGAATTTTTGCTGCTGGTGATGTTATGGATAATAATTATAGACAGGCAATCACATCAGCAGCTACAGGATGTATGGCTGCATTAGATGCAAAAAAATTTTTGAATAATATTGATAAATAATTAATTATTTTTTAAATAATTTCTCATTTTATATAAATTATAAATTTTTTAGAAAATTATTTAATTAATATTAAATTATCGACTGCGAAAAATAATTCTACCCTTTTCTAAATCGTAAGGTGTTAATTCAACGGTAACTTTATCTCCTGTTAATATACGAATATAATTTTTTCTCATTTTACCTGAAATATGAGCTGTTATTATATGCCCATTTTCTAATTTTACATGAAAAATAGTATTAGGTAATGTATTCAATACTACACCTTGCATCTCTATATTATCTTCTTTAGACATTATTATACCTTATATCTATAAAATATTATTATTACAATTTTATATTATTTTTTATATAATTCCAATAATATCCTTTTTTATTTATTAAATAATCATATTTACCTTTTTCAACTAAAAAACCATTATACATAAAATAAATACAATCCATTTTTTTCATAATATTAATATTATGTGTAATAAACATAACTGTTTTTTTTTTAAAAATAGATAAAATTAAATTAACCATTTTAATGGATGAAATTTGATCTAATCCTTCTGTAAGTTCATCTAATAAAATTAAATTACCATTATGTAATATGATTCTTGCTATACCTAATTTTTTTAATTCTCCTCCTGACAAAATTCTACCTCCTTCTCCCATCCATTGATTTAAATTATTATTTTTATTTAATAATTTTTTTAAACCAACTAATTTTAAAATTTTTATTAAATATTGATTATTAATATCTATATTATTTTGATTACTTAATAAAATATTATTTCTTAATGTATCACTAAATAAATATATTTTTTGAGGTAATACACTTATATTTTTTCTTAATGAAAATAAATCCCATTTTTGTAAATTATATTTATTTAAACAAATTTTCCCTTTTACAGGATTCCATGCTCGAGTTAATAACATAAATAATGTAGATTTACCACTCCCATTATATCCGGTAATTGCTATTTTTTGTCTTTTTTTTATATGTAAAGATATATTTTTTAAAATATATGGATATTTTTTATTGTAATAAAAAAATAGGTTATTTATACGTATATCTAAAGAATTATAGATATAATTTTTATTTTTATTTTTATTTAAAAAATAAATATTTGGTTTCTGTTTTATAATATTAAAAATTTTTTTAGCTGAAAATAAAATTTCATGAATATTTTGAAAAATATTACTTAAAGGAAATAATATTTTAGAAAATGTTATTAAAAATAATACAAAGATTATAATTTTATATTGTAATTTAATATTATTAATACATATATGATTATAAAATAATATAATAATTATATTAATATCAGTTATAATATTTACTAATAATTGTGAATTAATATTATAATTATTTCTTATTAATTGTATTTTTTGCCATTTTAATTCTAAAATATTAATTTTATTAGATATATAATTTATTCCTTCAAAAATTTTATATTCTATACAATGCGATAAAAAATTATTTACTAAATAATAATATTTTTTTTTTATATCTATATTTTTTTTTCCTATTATTTTACCATTTTTATAAAAATAAAAAAAATAAAATATTATTAATATAATTATATTAGTTAATAAAATAAGAAAAAAAATTTTATTTAATAAAATTAAATATATTAAAGTAATTAAGGTAATAATACTTATTATTAAAAAAGGTGTAATTATTTGTAAATATAAAAAATCTAACGTTTCAATATCTGAAATTAATATATTTAAGATTTCAATATTATCAATTAAAGTTAAATTAGAAGGATATAAAGGAAAAATTTTTTTTAAAATTAAAATTCTTAAATTTTTTAATAAATATAAAGTATTATTATGTTGAATTATTTTTTCAAAATATTTAGTAATAGTTTTTATTATTGAAATAAATCTAATAATTGTTGTAGGAATAATATAATTATAATATATACCATTATTTTCAATATTTAATAAAAAAGTAGAAGATAATAAATATCCAGAAATTATTGATAAACATAAATTCATTAAATTATTTATTATAGATAAAAAAATTCCTAAAAAAATTTTTTTAATATGTTTTTGATAATTTTTTAAAAAATATAATAAATAAAACATTCTGTAAATTCTTTATTTTAATAAAATTTTTTTTTAAAATTTTAAAATATTTTTTTTTATAATTTTACCATGTTCCATATACCAAATTTCATTATAATAATTTATTTGATATATTTTATGTGTAATAGTTATGTTAATTTTTAATGGTGTAATATATTGTTTTATTGATTTAATAATATCTAATTGACTTTTAATATCAATATTAGATATTGGCTCATCTAATAATAATATTAGATAATTTTTAATTAATGCTCTAGCAATTGCAAGTTTTTGTATTTGACCTACTGATAAATATACATTTTCTTGATATAAAGATGTATCTATCCCTTTAGGTAATTTTTTTAAAAAATTTATTATACCAAGATCTCTTATAATTTTTTGTATTTTATTTTTATTTAATTGTTTATTAAAAAATAAATTTTTTCTAATTGTTATAGCGGGTAATTTAGGATTTTGTTGAACACATGAAACTTGTTTATACCAACTAGATAAATCTATATCTTTTAATTCAATATTATTAATCTTAAATGAACCATTATAAGGTAATATACCTAAAAATATATTAAATAATGTTGTTTTACCACATCCATTAGGACCAATAATAACTATATTTTGTCCAGAAAATATTTTAAAAGACATAGGACCTATTAATATATTTCCTTTTGGATCTTTCACAACTAAATTTTTAGCTTCTATTTTTAATTTATTTATTTTTTCCAAAAAAATTTTTTTTTTATTTTCTAAATTAGAGTATTTTTTATTATTTAATAATTCTATAATACTATTAGCTGCACCAATTGCTTTAGATTTTATATGATATAGTAATCCTAAATTACTAAAATTTTGAAAATATTCAGAAATTAACATTAATATAAAAAAACTATGTGAGATTTTAATATTTTTATTATAAAAACCAAAATTTATTATATGTAAATATGTAAAACTAAAATACATAATAATAAAAGCTAAAGAAATAGAAGAAAAAAATTCTAAAATAGCTGAGGTTAAAAAAATAATTTTTAATATTTCAATATTTTTTTTTCTATATTTTTCTATATAAAAAGAAATTTTTTTTATTTCTATTATAGATAGATTAAATAATCTAATAGTTTCTATACCTTTTAATCTGTCAAAAAATAAACTATTTATAATAGATAATATTTTAAAATTTTTTTTATTTTTTTTATTTGCATTTTTACCAATTAATATTATAAAAAATATTGCTATTATACTAACAATAATTAATATTATATCAATAATCCAACTAATATAAAATATAGTAATCAGAATTATTAATATTATAATTTTAACAGTAAAAAAATGAGGTACATATTGATTATAATAATTTTGTAAATTTTCTACTTGATTAATGATTAATGATATATCGGACCCTGATGTTTGATGACTATAATATTTATAATATATAGATGTTAACTTATTTAAAATTTTTTTTCTAATAGAAATTTTTATTATTTGACTATAATAAAAATTAATTTTATTTATTATAATATTTATAAACATTTTTATTATAAAACATAAAAATAATATTATATAATAATGAAAAATTTTATTTTTATTTTCTTTTAAAAAGAAAGTTTGTATTTGTTTAGATAATATCCAATTTTGTATAATTAATATACATATATTAATAAAATTTAATAAATAAGATATTTTTAAGAAATTTTTAGCAAAAAAACTTTGTTTTTTTAACCATAAAATTATTTCTTTTTCTGTATATATTTTTTTCATTTTAAATTATAAATATAGTAAAATAGTATTTTACTATGTTGTATATATACACAACATAGTTTATAAAAATAATTTATAATTTTTCTTCAATTCTAATTAATTGATTATATTTTGCATTTCTATCAGAACGACTCATTGAACCTGTTTTAATTTGATCAGCATTTGTTCCTACAGCTAAATCTGAAATAAATGTATCTTCTGTTTCTCCAGATCTATGTGAAATAATAATTTTATATCCTGCTTTTTGAGCCATTCTAATAGTTGTTAATGTTTCTGTAAGTGATCCAATTTGATTTAATTTTATTAAAATAGCATTAGCAACTTTATTTTTAATACCTTTTTTTAAATATTTTTTATTAGTAACAAATAAATCATCTCCTACTAATTGTATTTTATTACCTAATATTTTTGTTTGATATATAAACCCATTCCAATCATTTTCATCTAAACCATCTTCTATAGAAGTAATAGGATATTTTTTAGTTAAATTATATAAAAAATTTGTAAATTCTTTTGAAGAAAGATTAAGATTCTCACTATTTAAATAATATTTATTATTACAAAATAATTCTGAAGCAGCACAGTCAATTGCAAAAGTAATATCTTTTCCCAGAATAAACCCAGCATTATTAACTGCTTCTGACATCATATTAAATGCTTCACTATTATTTTTTAAATTTGGAGCATAACCTCCTTCATCTCCAACAGAAGTAATTAATTTATTTTTTTTTAATACAATAAATAAATTATGAAATACTTCGGCACCATAACGTATTGCTTCCCTTATATTTTTTGCACTAATAGGTTGAATCATAAATTCTTGTATATCTAAATTATTATCAGCATGTTTTCCACCATTAATAATATTAATCATTGGTAGTGGCATAAAAAATTTTTTTTCAGTATGATTAATATTACTAATATGTTGAAATAATGGAATATTATTAAATAAAGCAGAGGCTCTAGCATTAGCTAAAGAAACAGCTAAAATTGTATTAGCTCCAAAATTAGATTTATTTTCAGTATTATCTAAATTAATCATAATTTCATCGATATTTGACTGATTTAATGAATTTTGATTAATTAAATATTTATTAAAAATATTATTAATTATTTTAACAGATTTTAATACTCCTTTACCTAAAAATCTTTTTTTATTTCCATCACGTAATTCAATTGCTTCTTTAGATCCTGTTGACGCTCCAGAAGGAATGGAAGCCATACCAACGATATTATTACTTAAATGTACTTCTGCTTCAATAGTAGGATATCCTCTAGAATCAATAATTTCTCTTCCTACTATTTTTTTTATTTTAGACATCTGAATTCCTTATAAAATTAATAATATAAATAAAATATTATTTAAAAATTTTTCATAAAGAGTATATTAATATTTTATATATTAACAAACTTAATATGTATATTAATAAAATAAATATAATAAATTTTAATTTGATAAAATAATAATATAATTTTATCAAAATATTAAATACTATTTTTTTTCTGTTTAAATCTTTTAATAGAAAGTAAAATTTCTTTTTGTGCTTGAAAAATATTTTCCCAATTATTTACTTGACACCATTTTTTTGGTTCTAAATCTTTATAGTGTTTAAAAAAATATACAATTTGTTTTTTTAATAATACAGGTAAATTATTTATATCTTTTATTAAAGTAAATTCTTGAGAAATTTTATCATGTGGTACTGCAATTATTTTTTTATCATCTCCAGCTTCATCTAACATATTTAATAAACCTATAGGACGACATCGTATTACAGATCCTGGTATAATAGAATATTTAGTTATCACTAATACATCTAATGGGTCTTTATCTAAAGATAAAGTATTATTTATATATCCATAATTAAATGGATAAAATATAGGTATATTAATAAATCGATCTACAAATAACATTTCATATTTTTTATTAACTTCATATTTTATACTATTAGAATTAGAAGATATTTCAATAATTACATTAATATCATTAGGAATATTTTTACCAGAGGGTATATCATTAAAATTCATATAATAAGTTCCTTAAAATATAAAAAATGTTTTAAAATATTAAAATTTTATGTTTTTAAAAAACATGATATAATAACTAACATATTTTATGTCATATTACTTAAAATAAAATTAATAGTTTAATTTATTAATTTTTTTATAAAAAATGGTATATTCATAATGGCTAGAGTTACTGTAGAAAAAGCTGTTAAAAAAATAGGTAATAGATTTGATTTAGTTATAATAGCATCTAAAAGAGCTAGACAAATCCAAATCAGGGGTAAAATTCCTTTATTACCTGAAAAAAATGATAAAACAACTATTTTAGCATTAAGAGAAATTGAACAGGGATTAATAAATCAAAAAATTGTAGATAATTATGAAAAAAATATAGATAAAAAATTTCAATCTATTGATTTATATAACTATTAATCTGCTTTATATAAATTATTTTTATAAAAAATTTTTTTATTACATATTTATAAATTTTTTTCTAAAATTAATAAATTAAATATCAATATTAGTTACTTTTAAAGCATTATTTTTTATAAATAATCTTCTAGGTTCCACTTCATCACCCATAAGTGTAGAAAATAATTTATCTGCTTTTATAGCATCTTGAATTGTTACTTTTAACATATTTCTAGTTAAAGGATTCATAGTAGTTTCCCATAATTGGTTAGGATTCATTTCACCTAATCCTTTATATCTCTGTACAGTAAAACTTTTTTTTGATTCTTTTAATAACCATTTTAAACCTTCTTCAAAAGAGTTAATATATTGATATTTTTGTCCTTTTCCTACACGAAAAATTTTTTTTTCTTTTAAAGAAATTAGTTTATTACCTAATACACATATATTTTTATATTCATCACTAATAAAAAAATTATAATTTAATAAATATTTATTTGTATTACCATATCTATTTTCATAAATTATTGGTTCAAAAATGTTTTTTTGTATATTTTTATATATATCTCCTGAATAATTAATATTACTATATTTTTTATTCAAAAATAATAATAAATTAGTTATCCATAAATTTACATTATCATAATTATTTAATTTTTCTAACTTTATATTATATAATATTCCATTTAATATTTTATTAGAAAAAATATATTTTGAAGATTTTATATTTTTTTTTATTAAATTATATTCATTAACTAATTTTAGTAATTTTTGGTCTGATAATTTTTTTTTTGTATTTTTAAAAAAAAACGTAGCTTTATTTAAAGCTATATTTAGTATAAAATTTTCCATTTCTTTATTATTTTTAATATATAATTTTTTATTACCCTTTTTAATTCTATATAATGGGGGTTGTGCAATATATATATATCCTTTTTCTATAATTTTGGGCATTTGACGATAAAAAAATGTTAATAATAAAGTACGAATATGTGCTCCATCTACATCAGCATCCGTCATTATAATAATATTATGATATCTTAGTTTATCTAAATTATATTTTCCAGAATGGATATTACAACCTAAAGCAGTAATTAATGTAATTATTTCCTGAGAAGAAATAATTTTGTTAAAACCAGCTTTTTCTACATTAAGAATTTTACCCTTTAAAGGTAAAATTGCTTGATTTTTTCTATTTCTTCCCTGTTTGGCAGATCCTCCTGCAGAATCACCTTCTACTAAATAAATTTCAGATAATTTAGGATTATTTTCTTGGCAATCAGATAATTTTCCTGGTAATCTAGATATACTAAGGATATTTTGATTTTTTATAATATCTTTTGTTTTTCTTGCTAAATCTCTTATTTTTGCCGCATGTATGATTTTTTCTATTATTTTTTTAGCATCATTAGGATTTTCTAATAAAAAAAACATTAATTGTTGATTAACATAACATTCTACTAAAGATTTTATTTCTGATGAAATTAATTTTTCTTTAGTCTGAGAAGAAAATTTAGGATTTGATATTTTAATAGAGATAATTGCAATTAAACCTTCTCTTGTATCTTCTCCTGTTATATTTATATTTTTCTTTTTATTATAGCCTTCTTTATCTATATATAAATTAATTGTACGTGTTATAGCTGCTTTCAATCCAGATAAATGAGTCCCTCCATTTTCTTGCGGTATATTATTTGTAAAACAATATATTTTTTCTTTAAAAGAATTATTCCATTGCATAACAATTTCTATATTTACTGTATCATTTTCTTTATGGCAATAAAAAACATTTTTATGGATAAGAATATTATTCTTATTTAAATATTTAATAAATTCTTGTATACCTCCATAATATTTAAATGAATTATATTTATTATTTCTAATATCAGTAATTGAAATAAATAATCCTGAATTTAAAAATGATAATTCTCTTAATCTTTTAGATAAAATTTTATAATTAAAAGCTTGAATATTTGTAAAGATATCATAATTAGGCCAAAATCTTATTTTGGTACCTGTAGTTTTACTTATACCAATAATTTGTAATTCATTTTGTGGTACTCCATTATAATATAATTGTTTGTATAATTTCCCATTTCTTTTAATAATTAACTTTAATTTTTTAGATAATGCATTTACTACAGAAATACCTACACCGTGTAATCCTCCTGATATTTTGTAAGATTTATGATTAAATTTTCCACCTGAATGTAATATAGTCATAATTACTTCTGCTGCTGATATTTTAGCTTCTTTATGAATATCAGTCGGAATACCTCTTCCATCATCACTAATAGAAATAGAATGATCATTATAAATGATAACATTTATATTTTTACAATAACCAGAAAGAGATTCGTCTATTGCATTATCTATAACTTCAAAAACCATATGATGAAGTCCGGTACCATCATCTGTATTTCCAATATACATTCCAGGTCTTTTTTTAACTGCATCTAACCCTTTTAAAATTTGAATACTTGATGAATCATAATATTTATTTTTCAAATTTCACTCTCATTTTTTTATAAAAAAATAATATAATTTTTAAATTTTCATTGGCATAATTAAATAAATTTTATTTTTTTCATAATTATCTTCTATTTGTATACTAGAAATATTATTAGTAAAAGAAATTTTAATAATATTACTTTCTAATACATTAATAACACTAATTAAATAGTTAATATTTAATGATATAGTGATATTATACTCTTCACTATTATTCTGTTTTTCTATTTCTAATGTTTCTTCAACTCTTTCATTATTAATATTACTACTAAATATTTTTAAATAATTATGATTAAATAATAATGTTATTCCTTTAGTTCTTTCATTAACTAGAATAGATATTCTATTTAAAGAATTTTTTAATTCTATACGATTAATTTTTATCATTTTATAAAAACATTTAGGTATAATGTTTTCATAATTAGGAAAATTACTTTCAATTAATTTAGATATAAATTTTAAATTATTAAAAATAAAACAAATATTATTATGATTAATTCTAATATTAATTAATTCATCAGTATTATTAAGTAATTTAAATAATTCAAAGATACTTTTTTTAGGAATAATAACATAATAATCAATAATTTTTTTAGTTATAATATAAGTATAAATAGATAATCTATGTCCGTCAGTAGATACAATATTGAGAATATTATTTTTAATTTTTAATAATAAACCATTTAAATATTTTCTTACATCATTATCTGCTATAGAAAAATAAGTAGAATATATAAATTTTTTCATTATCTTATTTTTAATATTAAATTCTATATCATATTTTATAAAATTTATAGTAGGGAAATTATCTACCGATAAAGTTGATATTTTAAAAAAACAATTTTTTGATGATATAATTACTTTATTATTACTAAATGTAAATTTTATTTCGTTATTTTTAGGTAAACTATGACATATATTATAAAATTTTTTTCCTTGAAGTATAACTGAATATTTTTTTTTATTATTTATATTTTTAATAAATGATGTAATTTCAATTTCTAAATTAGTACTTTTAAAAAAAATTATTCCATTCTCCATTATTTCTATTAAAATATTATTAATAATAGGATGTATAGATTTATTATTAATAATATTTGTTACATGTTTTAATGGTTTAATTAATAATTCACGATTAATAATAATATTATTTTCCATTATTTTATATTTTATAAAAAATTATAATAAAAATTTTTTTATAATTATAACATAATTAAATTTTTAATTATTTAAATTAAAAAATGATATATAAAATATAAATTTTATGTAATAATTAATTTATTAAAAATATGTATAAGTATAAATTTTATGAAACGTACTTTTCAACCATCTATATTAAAAAGAAAAAGATCTCACGGATTTAGAAATAGAATGAAAACAAAAAATGGTAGAAAAATAATAAATCGTCGTCGTAGTAAAAATCGTATATATTTAAGTATTTCAGATAAAAATTAAAATAAAAAATGAATAATTTAGATTTTTCTAAAAAAAAGCGATTAACTTCATTAGATTTTAATATTATATTTCTTAATCCAATTAAATTAAATAATAAATATTATACTATTTTAAGTAAAATAAATTATATAAAATATTCTCGTATAGGAATTATTATACCTAAAAAAATAGTTCATAAAACTAATCTTAGAAATAAATTTAAAAGAACTATACGTGAATATTTTCGTTTAAATCAATATTCGTTTATAATTATGGATTATGTTATAATTATAAACAATAAAAATATTTTAAAAATAAATAATTTTTTTTTAAAGAAATATTTAGAAAATATATGGCATTTCTTTAAAATAAAATAATTTTTTTAAAATAATTATTATTTTTAAGTTATAATTTTGTTTAATATTAAATAAATTAAAATGAGCACAAAATAATGAATTCAAAAAATAATATTATTATAATTATTTTTTGTTTATGTAGTGTTATTATTTTAAATAATTATCAAAAAATATATAGTTATATTAAAAATGACACAAAATCAATTATTAATAAAAATATAATAAATATAGAGAATAAATCTCAAAAAATTTCTAATATTATTGCAAATAATAATATTTTAGTAAAAACTAATAAGTTTCTTCTGCAAATTAATCCTGATGGAGGTACTATTGAAAAAGTACAACTGTTAGATTATTTAGATAAATTAAATTCTAAAAAATTTTTTACTTTATTAAGAAAAAATTCTGATTTTATTTATCAAATAAAAAGTGGTATAATTCAAAAAAATAATTTTAAAAAAAATCAATTTTTTAATAAAAATTTTAAATTTTTTTCAAAATCATATAATTTTAATTTAAAAAAAAATAAAAATATATTAAAAATACCTTTATTTTTTATAAAAAAAAATATTTTATATATAAAAATATTTTCTTTTACAAAAGACAATTATTTAATAAATATTAATTATCAAATTTATAATAAAAGTAAAAAACCTATTTATTTAGGAATATTTGGCCAAATTGATAAATCTAGTTATACTCCTAAAAAATATTTAGATAAAAAACAAAATAATATTTCTACTAAAATATTTAATAATGTAGCTGTTTCTACAGAAAATAATAAATTTAAAAAATATAAATTTTCCAATATTTTAAAAAATAAGGTAATAAATATTTCTGTAAATTATGGATGGATAGCTATGTTACAAAAATATTTTACTTCAGCTTGGATTATTCCTAAACTACCTCAAAAAAGTAATATATATATAACAAAATTATTTAATAATATTATTAGTATTGGATTTAAATCTGCCAATTATTTAATTTTGCCAGGAGAAAAATATAATTTTACATCTAAATTATGGATAGGGCCTAAAATTCAAGAAAAAATGTCTAAAATTGCACCTTTTCTAGATTTAACTATAGATTATGGTTTTTGGAGTTTTTTATCAAAACCATTATTTAAATTATTAAATTTATTATTTAATTTAATAGGAAATTGGGGTTTTTCAATCATTATAATTACTTTAATAATAAGAGTATTAACATATCCTTTATCAAAACAACAATATATAGCTATAGCTAAAATGAATTTTTTACAACCAAAAATTAAAAAAATTAAAAAAACTTTTGGTCATAACAAAGAAAAATTTACTAAAGAAATAATTTCATTATATAAAAAAGAAAATTTAAATCCACTATCTGGTTTTATACCTTTTATTATTCAAATGCCTATATTTCTATCTTTATATTATACATTAACTAATTCTATAGAATTAAGGCATGCTTCATTTATTTTTTGGATAAAAGATCTATCATCACAAGATCCATATTATATTTTACCTATTATAATGAGTATTACTATGTTAATAATCCAAAAAATTTCTCAAAGTAATTTTAATAAAGATAGTATACAAGAAAAATTTACATATATAATACCTATTATTTTTAGTTTATTTTTTTTATGGCTTCCTTCAGGATTAGTTTTATATTATATAATCAATAATATTATAACTATTTTACAACAAAAATGGATTTTTTATAAAATACAAAATGAATATTATTCAACATAATGATTTTATTATTTAAATTATGGAAATAAAAAAACATACAATAATTGCTCGTGTAACTCCTTTAGGGCAGGGAAGTATAGGAGTTATAAGAATATCTGGTGATAAAGTAATTAATGTAATAAAATATACATTAAAATTAAATCATCTTAAACCTAGATATGCACATTACTTACCTTTTTTTTATAAAAATAAAATTATAGATAAAGGTATTGTAATTTGGTTTCCAAAACCTAATTCTTTTACAGGAGAAGATATTTTAGAAATTCAATGTCATGGGAATTCCATATTATTAGATTTATTAATAAACGATATATTAAATATTTCTGGAATTAAAGTTGCATCTCCAGGAGAATTTTCTAAAAGAGCTTTTTTAAATAAAAAATTTGATTTAACTCAAGCAGAAGCAATTTCTGATATTATTTCTGCTAATTCAAAAGCTGCTGTATTTTCAGCAATGAATTTAATGAATGGTAAATTTTCTTTATTATTAAAAAAACTTAAAAAAATAATTATTAACTTAAGAAGTCAAATGGAATCTTTTCTTGAATTCGATTATGAAATTAATTTCAATATTTTATGTAAACAAATTTTAATAAAAATAGAAAAATTATTAAAAATTTTAATAAATATTATAAAATATGTAATAAATGGTATTAAAATTAAAGAAGGAATTAAAATAGTATTAATTGGACCTCCTAATGCTGGTAAATCTAGTTTAA
Source organism: Enterobacteriaceae endosymbiont of Donacia vulgaris (assembly GCF_012568445.1). Lineage (NCBI taxonomy): Bacteria > Pseudomonadati > Pseudomonadota > Gammaproteobacteria > Enterobacterales > Enterobacteriaceae > Enterobacteriaceae endosymbiont of Donacia vulgaris. The sequence goes on along the minus strand of NZ_CP046190.1, from coordinate 440,236 downwards.
TGAATTTAATTACTAATAAAAATGTTTCGATAGTAACTGATATTCCTGGAACAACTAGAGATATTTTACATGAAAATATTTATATAAATTCAGTTCCTATAGAAATTATAGATACTGCAGGTATTAGAGATACTGATAATCAAATAGAAATATTAGGTATTAAAAAAACGTTTGAAGAAATTAAAAATTCTAATTATTTATTTTTAATAATAGAAGATAAAATATCAAAAAAAAAATTATCTCAAATTATTAAAAAATATTTAGAAAAATTTATTAAAAAAATTCCTATAATTATAATACGTAATAAAATAGATTTAACAAATAATATTCCTGAAATAATCCATAATGATGATTATACAATTATAAAAATATCTATTAAAACTAAAAAAGGTATATCAATTTTAATGAATTTTATAAAAAAAAAAATTATACATACTAATATAAATGAAGATCAATTTACTGCAAAAGAAAGACATCTAAATTCTTTAAATAATATATATAAATATCTTATTGAAGGGAAAAAAAATTTTTTAAATACAAAATCCATAGAATTATTATCTGAAGATTTTAGATTAATACAAAAAGAATTAGATTCTATTACTGGAAAATTTTATTCAAAAGATTTATTAAATAATATTTTTTCTCAGTTCTGTATTGGTAAATAAAAATTATGCCTGAATTACCTGAAGTAGAAGTAATTAAAAATATGATAAAATCTATATTAAAAGGAAAAATAATTAATTATTCTATAATTAGAACTAAAAAATTAAAATATGTTATTCCTAATAATATTATTAAAATTCATAATCAAAAAATTTTAGATGTTAAAAGAAGAGGTAGATACATAATAATTATTTTACTAAAAAATACAATTATTATACATCTAGGAATGACAGGTATATTATCTATTATTAATAAAAATTTTCATTTATATAATAAACATGATCATATTGATTTGATTATAGATAATCATTTGATTTTGAGATATACAGATATTAGAAAATTTGGATTTTGGTTATGGGACATAAAAAACTATAAAAAAAATATATTTTTAAAAAAATTAGGTCCTGAACCATTAAAAAATGATTTTAATAGTTTATATTTATATAATTATACAAAAAAAAAAAATATTGCTATTAAAATTTTATTAATGGATAATAAAATTGTAACAGGAATAGGAAATATATATGCTAATGAATCTTTATTTTTATCAAAAATATCGCCTATTAGAATATCCAATACTTTAAATTTACAAGAAATTAAAATATTAGTTAAAAATATTAAATATATTTTATATCAATCTATAAAACATGGAGGTTCTACTATAAATAATTATAAATTACCTAATGATAATACTGGAAAATTTTCTAAATATTTTTTTGTATATGCAAAAAAAGATAAATTATGTCAAATATGTAAAACAAAAATTATTAGAATATTTCAAAGAAATAGAAGTACATTTTTATGTTATAAATGTCAAAAATAATAATTTTTAAAATCAAAAATTAATCTAATAAAGATGTAATTTGATTATATGTTTTATATCTTCCTAAAATAATTCTACTCATAATTACTAAAAATAAAGATGTTATTATTAATATTGTTGCTAGGACATTAATTTCAGGAGTAATACCTATTTTTGACATTGAATAAATTTTTAAAGGTAATATTTCATATTCTGGTCCTGTTACAAAAGTTGATATAGTTATATCATCCATAGATAAAGCGAAACTTAATAACCAACTAGAGATAATAGTTGGAAATATGATAGGAAATATAATTTTTGTTAAAATAATTATTTCACTAGCACCTAAATCTTTTGCAGCTTCAATCATACGATTATCAAAATCTTGCAATCTAGAATGAATAGTAATAACTACATATGGTAAACAAAATGTAATATGTGAAAATAATAAAGACCAAAAACCTAAAGAAAAATTTAATAAAATAAATAATAATAATAAAGAAATACCCATTACAATATCAGGAGAAATAATTACTATAAACAATAAAGTATTTATAAGAGATTTAATATGTATATTATAATGATATAATGATAATGCAGTTAATAATCCAATAGATGTTGTAAAAGTAGCAGTTATAATACCAATACATAAAGAATGATATGTTACTTCTAATAAAGAATAGTTATGTATAATTAATTTATACCATTTAATACTAAATCCTTGCCATATAATACCAAAACGTGATGAATTAAAAGAATTAATTATTAATAAAATAATAGGTATATAAAAACAAAAATAAATTAAATTTATAAAAATAATTCTACAAATATGTTTAAACATTTTTTTTAAATTCCTTTTTATTTAAAAAATTAATAGTTTTAAAATATAATATTAAAAATATACCTGTTAATAATGTTATTATTGTACTAGTTGCGGCTCCTAATGGCCAATCTCTAATATTTAAAAATTGATTCTTAATAATATTACCAATTAATAAATTTTTAGCTCCTCCCATTAAATCAGAAATATAAAACATACCCATACTAGGTAAAAAAACCAAAAGACATCCAGCAATAATACCTGAAGTAGTTAAAGGTATTATAATATGAAAAAATATTTTCCAAGATTGAGCTCCTAAATCTTTTGCGGCTTCTATACAAAATTTATCTAATTTTTCAAGACTAGAATATATAGGTACTATCATAAAAGGTAATAAAATATATACTAATCCTAATATAACAGCAGTTGGAGTATAAATTATATGAATAGGAGAATTAATAATTTTACAATAAAGTAAAATATTATTTAACCAACCATTAATTCCTAAAAATATTTTTAAACAATATATTCTAATTAATGAATTAACCCAAAATGGTAAGAATAAAAAAAATAACATTAAAGATTTTTTTTTATTAGATATTTTTGTTAAACACCATGCAAAAGGATAACCTATTAAAAGACAAATTAATGTTGTAATACAGGAAATAAATAAAGAATTTATAAAAATCTTAATATATAAAAAATTAAGTAAATTTAAATAATTATTAAAAGAAAATTTAAATATAAATAAATTAGAATTTCCTTTTTTTAAAAAACTAATAATAACAATTATTATATTTGGTAGTAAAATAAATAAAAATAACCAACTAATAATTATGAAAATTATAATTTTTTTAATATATTTCATTATTTTTTTCATAAGGTAATACAACCTCCCATGTTTCTACCCAATTTATTAACATTCTTTGATTTAAAGAATGTTCAATGTAATGATCATTTTCATTAAAAAATTGACTTACAGTAATAATTTTACCATTATTAAGTTTTAATATGGATTCTAGAGTCATTCCTTTGTAATTTTTTTCTTTTATATAACCAATTAAACCTGTATTTAAATCAGTATCATTATTAATTTTTTTAATTCTTAAATCTTCTGGTCTTAATAAAACATGTATTGTATTTCCTACAATAATAGGAAAGGGGATTTTAATATTACATATATAACCTTCTAAATTAACTAATACTTTATTATTATTAAATTTTTGTAAAATTTTAGCATTAAAAATATTTATATCGCCTATAAATTTAGCAACAAATAAATTTTTAGGTTCTTCATATATTTCTCTAGGGGTACCATCTTGTTCTATTTTTCCATTACGTAATAAAATAATACGATCTGAAATACTTAAAGCTTCTTCTTGATTATGTGTTACAAATATAAATGTAATCCCTAATTTTCGTTGTAAAGCTTTTAATTCATTTTGCATTTTTTTCCGTAATCTATAATCTAATGCTGATAGTGATTCATCTAACAATAATATTCTTGGCTTATTAATTACAGCTCTTGCAATTGCGACTCTTTGCTGTTCTCCTCCAGATAGTTCATGTGGTTTACTATTTATAAACTTTTTTAATTGTACTATATCTAAAATTTTTGCAACTTGATCATTTATTTCTTTATCTGTTTTTTTTTGCATTTTTAAACCAAAAGCTATATTGTCAAAGACAGACATATGAGGAAATAATGCGTAACTTTGAAAAACAGTGTTTATTTGTCTTTGTTCGGCTGGATATTTTGTGATTTCTTTTTGATTTAAAAAAATATAACCACTATCAACTTTTTCTAAACCGGCTATTAAACGTATAATGGTTGTTTTTCCAGATCCAGAAGGCCCTAATAAAGTAATAAATTCTCCGTCATTAATACTTAAATTTAAATTAGAAATAATTTTTTTACCTAAAAATGACTTATTAATATTAATTAAATTAATTAGTATTTTTTTAAAATTTTTTTTTTCCATAATAATACTCTATATAAAAAATATTAAAAAAATTTATTTTAGTTAAATTAATGGAATTCCTTTTTCAATAATTCCTCCTCCTAAACAAATTTGCCCATAGTAAAATACAGCTGATTGTCCTTTTGTAATACAAGAAATAGGATTATGTAAATATACTTTAATTTTATTTTTTTTTAAAAAAATAATTTTACATTTAACTTCTTTCTGTCTATATCTAGTTTTTACTGTATATTTTTTTTTTATATTTTTTGGTATAAAATTAATCCAATGAATTTCTTTTACTATTAATCCAATAAAATATAAATATAAATTTTTTTTACCTTGTATTGTAACTAAAATATTTTTTTTTATATTTTTTTTATAAACATACCATGGTTTATTTTTAAAATAAACAGAACCTCCAATTCCAATACCTTTTCTTTGTCCTATAGTATAATGAATTAATCCTTTATGTTTTCCTATAATTTCCCCATTAATATTAACTATATTACCTGGAAGGGTAGATATATATTGACTTAAAAAATTAGGAAATTTTTTTTCTCCTATAAAACAAATTCCAGTAGAATCTTTTTTATTAGCATTAATAAATTTTAATTTATTTGCAAAATATCTTACTTCTGTTTTTTTTAATCCACCTATAGGGAATAAAATTTTTTTTAATTGTTTTTTTTTTATTGTATATAAAAAATAACTTTGATCTTTATTAGAATCAATACCTTTTAATAAAAAATAATTATTTTTTATTTTTTTACGACGTACATAATGACCTGTACTGATAAAATCAGCTCCTAAGTTATTAATAGCAAAATTCATAAAATATTTAAATTTAATAATTTTATTACATAAAATATCAGGATTAGGTGTATTTCCCTGTTTATATTCAAGAAGAAATTTTTTAAAAACATAATCCCAATATTCAGATGAAAAATTAATTTTATGTAAACGAATTTTTAATTTTTGACAAATAATTTCTGCATCATGTAAATCTTTTTTAAAATTACAAGTATTATTTAGATCATCTTCTTCCCAATTTTTCATAAATAATCCTTCTACTTGATAATTTTGTTTTTTTAATAACCAAGCAGTAAAAGAAGAATCTATACCACCAGACATTGCAACTATAACTTTTTTTTTTAACATAAATTGTCTAAAATAATTTTTTTTATATATTAAATAAAACAATAATATTGTTTTATATAGAAAATATAGTTATTTTTATATTTTTTTTGTAGTTTTTATTCCTAATAAATATAATCCTTTTTTTAAAAATAAAGATGTTAAAAAAACTATTTTTAATCTGCTTATTTTTAACATATTATCTTTTAAATTTAAAATATTACAATTTTCATAAAATGAAGTAAATAATACTGTAATCTTATATAACCAATTACATAATATATGTGGAGTACCTTTTTCAACAATTTTAAGAATAATTTCTTCAAAATCTAAAAATGATATAACAAGATTAAATTCATAATGAGTAATGAAATTAATTTCTAAATTTAAAAATTTAGTTAAATTAATATTAGATTTTTTTAATAAAGAAATAGCTCTTACATAAGCATATTGAATATATAAAGATGTATTTCCATTTAAAGATAACATTTTATTCCAATTAAAAATATAATTATTTATTCTATTTTTAGAAAGATCAGCATATTTTATCGCTCCAATACCAATAATATGAGATAATTTTTCTAATGTTTCTTTTTTAATGAAAGGATTTTTTTTAATAATTATATTTTTAGCTCTAACAATAGATTCTTTTATTAAATCATTTAATTTTATATTATTGCCTTCTCTTGTCTTAAAAGGTTTGTTTTCTTTATTTAAAATCATACCAAACATATGATGTTCTAATTTTATATTAACAGGAACATATTTTGCTTGTTTTACTATTTGAAAAATTTGTTTTAAATATTGATTTTGACGTGAATCTACATAATAAATAATTCTATTAGCTTTAAATTGTTCATAACGATATTTAATACATGCAATATCTATTGTTGCATAAAGATATGCTCCATCTTTTTTTTTGATAATAACAGCCATTGATTTTCCTTTTATATTTTTCGTTCCTTTTATAGGAACTACAACAGCTCCGTTATTATTAATAGCTATTCCCTTTTTTTTTAAATCAATAATTATACTTGATAACATATCATGATATGTACTTTCTCCCATAGTATCTTGAGATGTAAGTTTAACATTAAGTTTTTTATATAATTGATAATTATAATTCATAGTAATGTTAACTATTTTTTTCCATATTTTTAAACAAGCTATATCTTTTTGTTGTAATTTAACTACATAAAGTTTAGATTGTTTTGCAAAATTGATATCTTTTATATATTTTTTTTGAGCTTTTTTATATAGTTTTTCTATATCAGAAAGTAATAAATTTATTTTTTTATTTTTTTTAAGATTCAAAAATGCTATAATCATTCCAAAATGTGTCCCCCAATCACCAATATGATTAGATTTAATTACATTATGACCAACAAAAGATAGAATTCTGACTATAGAATCTCCTATAATTGTAGATCTTAGATGCCCGACATGCATTTCTTTTGCTACATTAGGACTTGAATAATCAATAACAATATTTTCAGATAAAATTTTTGTTGTTAATCCTAATTTTTTAGATATTATTAATAAATTAGCTTGATCTGATAACCATTGATTTTTGATAAAAAGATTAATATATCCTGATTTAGATATTTTAATTTTAGATACTATATGTTTTATATTTAAATATTTTGCTACTTTAGTAGCTAAAATATTCGGATTTATTTTTAAAAAAATAGCCGCAGCTATAATACCATTAACTTGATAGTGTCCTAGTATTTTTTTCTTACATGAACGTAATATTGGACTATATTTTTCTGGAATACCTATTTTAATCATAGATTTATGAATTTTTTTTGAAAGAATTTTTTTTATATTCATATGTCTCCTATTTTATTATTTTAATACTTTATATAACTATTATAGTTATTTATAATATTTAAAAAAACAAAATTATATTCTTCAAAAATTTTTCTAAAAAAATTTATTATTTTTTATTTTAAAAAATTTCATTATTAAAATAAATTATTTATTTTTATTTATTACAATATCATATTTTTAAAAATTTTATTAAAAATTTAAATAAATTAAAAATTATTTAAAATAAATAATTATTAAAATTAATAAATAATGTATATTATATACATATAAAATACTTTATTAATTATTTTATTTAATATTTTTTATATATAAAAATAAATTTTATTAAATAAAATTTCTTCATATTAAAATTTTATTTTATAAAAATATATTTTATATATAAATAATTTAATTATATAATAACTATTTTTTAATAAAGGATTTATAAATGCAAAATAAAATTTATTGTGGAGAAATTAATAAAAAATATATAAATAAAGAAATAATTATTTATGGTTGGGTAGATAGTTATAGAAATTTAGGAAAATTAATTTTTGTTAATATAAAAGATAGAGAAGGTATCATTCAAGTAATTTTTAAACCTAAATATAAAATAGCTTATAATATAGCAACTACATTACGTAATAATTTTTGTGTAAAAATTAAAGGTAAAATCGTAGAAAGAGAGGAAAAAAATAAAAACTTGAATTTATTAACAGGAGAAATAGAAATGATTAGTTTTGATATATCTATATTAAATAAATCAAAATCATTGCCTGTTGATACTAACATAAATAATTCAGAAGAAATTAGATTAAAATATAGATATTTAGATTTAAGACAAAAAAAAATGATAAAAATTTTAAAACAAAGATCTAATATAATAAGTTATATTCGATCTTTTTTAGAAAAAGAAAAGTTTTTAAATATTGAAACTCCTATATTAACAAATGTAACATCAGAAGGATCAAGAGATTATTTAGTCCCAAGTAGAGTTCATAAACATAATTTTTATGCATTACCTCAATCTCCGCAAATTTTTAAACAATTATTAATGATTGCAGGATTAGATCGTTATTATCAAATTGCGAAATGTTTTCGTGATGAAGATTTACGTTCAGATCGTCAACCAGAATTTACACAAATTGATATAGAAGTGTCTTTTATTAAATTAGAAAAATTTCGAAATTTTATAGAAAAAATGATTTTTTATCTATGGAAAGATATAAAAAATATATATTTAAATAAATTTAAAGTTTTAACTTTTAAAGAATCAATGGAAAATTTTGGTACAGATAAACCTGATTTAAGAAATCATTTAAAACTTATAGATTTAAGTAGTTTTTTTAATAAAAAAAACAAAAATAGAATAATTTCTATTCCTATCAAAAACAAATATTTATGTAATACAAAAATAGAAAATTTAAATAAATATATAAATTTTATTAAAAAATATGGTACAAAAGATTTAAATGTATTTCAAGTAAATAATAATAAATTAATAAATATTTTGAATATAAAAAATAATTTTATTTTTCATTTAAATGATAAAACAATTAAAAATATTATTTATAAAAATAATTGTTATCAAGATGATATTATTTTTATTGGAACAGAAATTATATATGATAGTATATCTTCAATGGGACATCTACGAAAAAAATTAGGAGAAGACTTAAATCTTATAAATAGGAAGAAATGGTCTCCATTATGGATAATAGATTTTCCTTTATTTCAAAAAAATAAAACAGGAAAATTAGTTTCAGTGAATCATCCCTTTACATCTCCAAAAAACTGTTCTATAAAAAATATAGATAGTATGTTTGAAAAAGATCCTTATCAAATAATATCTAATTCATATGATTTAGTAATTAATGGATATGAAATAGGAAGTGGTTCTTTAAGAATAAATAATTATAAACTTCAAAAAAAAATATTTAATTTTCTTAAAATAAATAAAATAATACAAAAACAAAACTTTGGTTTTTTTTTAGAAGCTTTAAAGTTTGGGACACCTCCACATATAGGAATAGCTTTAGGATTAGATCGATTAATTATGTTATTAACTAATACGAATAATATCCGTGATGTTATTGCATTTCCAAAAACTACATCAGCAAATTGTTTGTTAACTAAAGCCCCATATCCAATAAATGATAACTTTTTAAAAGATTTAGGTTTATCATATTTATTGTAATAGTTAATTTAATAAAAGGAATATAATTTTATGTCAGGACATAGTAAATGGTCTAATATGCGTCATCGTAAAAAATTACAAGATAATAAAAAAGATAAACTTTTTTCTAAAATTATTAAGGAATTACATTCAGCTATAAAAATAGGAGATAGTGTTAATCCACAATATAATTCTAAATTACGTTTAATTATAGAAAAAGCATTATCATTTAATATGAAAAGATCAATTATTACAAATATTTTAGAAAAAAAAAACAAAAATAATCATGTATTAAAAGAAATATATTATGAAGGATTTGGTCCTGATAATATTGCATTAATGTTTAAATGTTTAACAAATAATCATAATAGAACTCTATCTTTTATCAGAAATATGTTAAATAAAATTAAAGGAAGTTTAAAACAACAAGGGGCAGTAAATTATATATTTAAAAAACAAATATTTGTTTCATATTCATATAAACATAATACAAATTATATTATTGATATAGCAGAAAAATTACAAGCAGATGATATTATATTTAACAAAAAAAATATTCAAATAATTTTTTCAAAAAAAAAATATAAATTCCTTACTAAAGAAATAAAAAAAATAAAAATAGAACCAATAAAGATTAAATTATTTATAGAACCTTTTATAAAGAAAAAAATAAATATTTTTACAAAAAATAAATTAATTGAGTTTTTATATTTATGTAATAAAAACAAAGATATAAAACACATTTATCATGACGCCGATATTTAATAAATAAATATTTTTTAAAATTTCAAAGATAAAATATTATGACAATAATTTTAGGTATTGATCCAGGTTCTAGAATCACTGGATATGGTTTAATTAAAACATTTAAAAACAAAATTATTTATATTGATAGTGGGTGTATTTTTACCTTAAAAATTAAAGATTTTCCTACTAGATTAAAAATAATTTATAAAGATATAAATAAAATAATAAAAAAATTTAAACCTGATATTTTTGCTATAGAACAAGTTTTTATGTCTAAAAATGCAAATTCTGCTTTAAAATTAGGACACGCAAGAAGTGCCGCCATAGTATCAGCTGTAAATAACAATCTCACTATTTTTGAATATTCAGCTAGTACAGTAAAAATGACTGTAGCAGGTATTGGTAATGCTAAAAAAAAACAAGTACAAGATACAATTTTTACATTATTAAAATTACCTTACTATCCTCAACAAGATGCAGCTGATGCATTAGCAATTGCAATTACACATAGTCGTAAATATTTATAAAAAATATTGTAGAAATTTTTATCAAAAATTTTTTTAACATTTTTTTTAAAAAATTTATTTATAAATTTCTAATATAGGGTCAATTCCAGCTATAACGTTTCCTGAATATTTTTTAATTTTATTAATTTTTTCAATATTAGAAATTACTACAGGAGTATATATAGATTTAGCATTTTTTTTTAAAAAATTTAAATCTAATTCAATAATAGTTTCACCTTTTTTAACTATATTGTTTTTTTTTAAATTAAATTTTCTTATAAATCCTTTACCTTTTAAATTTACTGTATCAATTCCAAAATGAACAAATAACTCAATTTTATTATATGTTTTTATTGAAAAAGCATGATTAGTATCAAATATTTTCCCAATTATTCCATCAATAGGAGCAACTAAAATATTGCCAGTTGGATTAATAGCAATACCATCTCCTACAATTTTATCAGCAAATACAATATCAGGAACTTTTTCTATATCTATTATACTTCCTGAAATAGGAGCAAATATTTTAGTCATTTCAATTTGTTTTTTTTTTTTAAAAAAATTAGAAAAAAGATTCATTTTTTTACCTTTTAGAAATATTTTGTTTTTTATTAAATTCTATTAATAAATTTTTAATGTTTTTAATTGTAGGTTGTAATAAAATATTATTAGCTAATTCTTTAGCTTCAATTATTTCTATATTACGAATAATATTTTTAATTTTTGGAATAGAAATAGCACTCATACTAAATTCGTTTAATCCCATACCTAATAATACAGGAATAAAAAATTCATCACTTGCTAACTCTCCACACATACCTGTCCATTTTCCTTCTGAATGTGATGCATCTATTACTTTTTTTATTAGAAAAAGTATAGCAGGATGAATAGGATTATATAAGTGTGAAATTAAATCATTACCACGATCTACAGCTAATGTATATTGAGTTAAATCATTAGTACCTATACTAAAAAAATCTACTTCTTTAATTAAATAATGAGCTATTATAGCAGATGAAGGTGTTTCTATCATTATCCCGATAGGGATATTTTTATTAAAACTATATTTTTGTTTTTGTAATTGTCTTTTTAAATATTTTAATTCTTCCTTTAAAAAGCAAACTTCTTCCACTGAAATAATCATAGGGAACATGATATATAATTTACCAAATATAGATGCTCTTAAAATAGCTCTTAATTGTGTATGTAAAATATCTTTTCGATCTATACTTATTCTAATAGCTCTATAACCTAAAAATGGATTTTCTTCTTTAGGTAAATTCATATATGGTATTTTTTTATCGCCTCCTATATCCATAGTTCTAATAATAACTGATTTATCCTTCATCCTTTTAGCAACAGTTTTATAAATATTAAATTGTTCTTCTTCTGTAGGTAAAAAATTACGATTCATAAATAAAAATTCTGTTCTATATAAACCAATACCATCAGCACCATTTTCTTGAATATTATTTAATTCTTGTAATGATCCTATATTAGCACATATTTTAATTTGATAATTATCTTTAGTTTTAGCTGGCAAATTACTAATTTTTTTAAGTTTTTCTTTTTCTATTATATAATTATTAAATAATATTTTTTTTTTTTCAATTATATCTATAGAAGGATTTATATAAATATTATTATTAATACTATCTAAAATAATATAATCATTTGTTTTAATTTTAGTAGTTATATTACCAGTTCCTACAATTGCAGGTATTTCTAAAGAACGTGCCATAATAGCAGTATGAGAAGTTTTACTTCCTAAATCAGTAATAAATCCTAGAATTTTATTTAAATTTAATTGAGCTGTTTCAGAAGGTGTAAGATCCTTTGCAATTAAAATTACTTTTTCATTTATTTTATTTAAATTAATCATACTTAATTTTAAAATATTTTTTATTAAGCGATCACCAATATCTCTAATATCAAAAATTCTTTCTTTTAAATAATCATCATGTAAATTTTTTAATTTTTTAATTTGAGAATTTATAACTGAATCTACAGCTGCATCTGCAGATAAGAAATTATTTTTTATTAAAAAAATAATTTCTTTAGTCATTTCTTCATCTTCTAAAAATAGAATATATCCGTCAAGAATTAATTCTTTTTCAGAATTTATTTTTTGTGATGATTTTTCTTTTATATTTTTTACTTGTTTTATAGATTTTTTTTGACTATTTAAAAATTTATTAATTTCTATATTTATTTGATTATGAGTAATTTTATTACGATTAATAATAATATTTTCTTTTTTTAATAAAAAAGCTTTACCAAAACAAATACCAGGAGAAGCTATAATTCCTGAAATCATATTTTTTTACTCCTATTATGTAATCATTTATATCAAATATTTATTCCTAGTAATAATTTTAATAATTAATTAAATGGATTATTAAAATATTTTTATAAATTTAATTATAAAATTTAAAATTATTTTATAACTTTTGAATAACTTTAGTTAAATGTTCAATAGCTTGTTTTTCATCTATTCCTGAAGTTTTTAAAATAATTAAAGTTCCTTTAGTTAATCCTAAAGTTTGTATCTTAAATAAACTTTTAGCGTTTATAGTTTTTCCTTGAGATGTAATTGTAATATCTGATATGAAATTTTTAGCTTCTTTTACAAATATTGCTGCTGGACGAGTATGAAAACCATGAGTATTCTGAATAATAATTTCTTTTTGTAACATTATTTTTCCCTAAATTTTAATATATTTTAAAATTTTTACATAATTAAAAAAATAACTTTTAATTTAATTAATAACTAATTAAATTATAATAAATTATATTAGTAAATTATATAGGTAATTATTAATTATTTTAAATATTTTATTTTATAAATAACATAGATAAATTATCTTGGCTACTAAATTCATTAAAGCTTTTATTTATATTAAATATTTTATGTATTATTAAAATAATATAAATTTAAATTTAAGTTAAATAAAATTTACTTAAAATGTAAAATATAATTATAATTATTAAATAATCTTTTAATTTGTAATTATATACTTGTAAATATTTATATAATTAATGTTTAAAATATCTATAAAAAATTCTTTAACATATCATATTTATAAAAATAGGGTTTTAAAATGAAAATACAAATTTTTGATAAAAAATTTAATAAAAATAATATTACTACTGCAACAATTCTATTTTTAATAAAAAAATATAAAACTCCTTTTTGGTTATATTGTGCTGAAAATATAAAAAATAAAATTTTACAATTAAAAGAATTTGATATAATTAGATTTGCACAAAAATCTTGTTCTAATATAAATATTTTAAAACTTATGAAATATGAAGGAGTGAAAGTAGATGCTATTTCATTAGGAGAAATAGAAAGAGCATTAACTGCTGGATACAATCCCAAAAATGTGCATGATATTGTTTTTACTTCAGATATTTTTGATGCACAAACATTAAAGCGTATTGTTGAACTTAATATTACTGTTAATATTGGATCAATAGATATGTTACATCAATTAGGTAATATTTCTACAGGCCATAATATATGGTTAAGAATTAATCCCGGTTTTGGACACGGACATAATAAAAAAACAAATACTGGAGGAGAAACAAGTAAACATGGTATCTGGTATACAGATTTAAAAAAATCTATTTATTTTATTAAAAAATATAATTTAAATTTAATTGGAATACATATGCATATAGGTTCAGGAGTTAATTATCAACATTTACAAAAAGTATGTAATTCAATGTTATATAATGTACTACAACCTTATATGCCTCAAATTAATATAATATCAGCAGGGGGGGGCTTATCTATACCTTATAAAAAAAGTGATCAAATAGTTAATACAAATCATTATTTCCAATTATGGAATAATACAAGAAATATTATTAATAATTTTTTTAAAAAAAAAATAAAATTAGAAATTGAACCAGGAAGATTTTTAGTAGCAGAATCAGGATTTTTAATTTGTCAAGTATGTGCTATAAAAAAGATAAAAAAAAAAAGATTTGTTATTGTAGATGCAGGATTTAATGATTTAATTAGGCCAGTAATGTACGGTAGTTATCACTATATATCTGCAATTTCAGCAAAAGGTGAAGATATGTCGAATTATCCAAAAACTGATACTATTATTGCGGGACCTTTATGTGAATCAGGAGATATATTTACACAATTAGAAAATGGAGAAATTTCTTTTTTTATGTTACCTATAGTAAATCTTGGTGATTATTTAGTTTTTCATGATACAGGAGCATATGGTGCTTCAATGTCTTCTAATTATAATAGTAGACCACTAATACCTGAAATTTTAATTGAAAATAACATTCCTAAAATTATCAGACGTCGTCAGAAAATACAAGAATTAATTAATTTAGAATTATTTAAATAAATATTTTATTAATTTATTTTGTCAAATTTTTATGCTTTCTTATTAAAGAAGATAAAAATTTTTTTTTAAAATACAAAGATTTAGGAGTGACAGATATAATTTTACCTGTATTATTTATAGTTTTAGTTAATTGTTTTTTATTACCTTTATTTTTTACTAATAAAATATAACCATTATAAGAATTTATATATTTTATTTGTCCTAAAATTAATAATTTCATTAAATTATTCCAGTCATAATTTAATTTTTTTTTTTCATTTATAGACGGTATCCAAAAAAAAGGATGACCTATTTTCCTCATAAGCATAGGAGTTTTTATATTTTTAATTATAATAGGTATCCATAAAATTTTTGATAATTTATTATATAATTTATTTGGATAAAAAAACAAATTCTTATTATTCATTAAAGGTAAAGAACAAATAAAACTATTATTAATAATTTTATTATTTATATCTATAGTAATAGTTTTAATTTCTATACCAAGATCAGGAATATCTTGATTTAAAAAATTATTTTGTTTATTACTTGTTAAATAAAATTCTATTAATTTTCCTATTATCCCTTTATCCTTGTTAAATTTATAAGAAATTTTATAATTTAACCATCTTAAAATATCAATTATATAATATCCTGTTATTAATTGTGCTCTTAAAAAAAGAATATTTTCATTAGAAATGTAAGTAGGAAAAATTTTTTGCATATATATAAAATTTTTATTTATAAGTATATTATATATTATAATATATAAATTAAATTAATCTATAATAAAATGTATAAAAAATATTTTATATTCCCAAATATAAATCCCATTTTTTTAAAAATACATAAAATTAATATTTATTGGTATGGAATTATGTATTTAATTAGTTTTATCTTTATAAAAAGAATTTTTTATATAAGAAATAAAAAAAAAATTTTTAAGAAAAAAGAAGAAATTCATAATTTATTATATTTATGTTTTTTAGGTTTATTATTAGGTGGAAAAATTGGATGTATATTAATATATCACATAAATGATTTTATTAATAATCCAGTCATTTTAATTCAATTTTGGAAAGGGGGAATGTCATTTTTTGGTGCTTTAATTGTTACTATTATAGTAATATTTTTTATTTCTTATATAAAAAAAAAAAAATTTTTACAAATAACTGATTTGATAACACCTATGATACCAATTGGACTGACAATGGGGAGAATAGGTAATTTTATTAATAGTGAATTATGGGGAAAAGTTACAAATGTGCCATGGGCTATTATCTTCCCTAATTCAACGCAAAAAGACGTAATATATATTCAGAAATATTTAAAATATCAAGATATATTTACAATATATGGTAATTTACCTAGACATCCTACACAAATTTATGAATGTTTTTTAGAAGGGATTATTTTATTTTTAATATTAAATATAATATTTAAAAAGAATATTTTTATAGGATATAAATCTAGTTTATTTTTATTTTTTTATGGTATAATAAGATTCTTTATAGAATATTTTAGAGAACCTGATATTCAATTTACCTTTTTACATAATCATATAATTTTAACAATTAATCAATTATTTTCAATAATTATGATAATTATTGGATTAATTATTTTTATAAGCAACTTATTTAATTAAATATAATCTAATATGTTTACAACTTACTATTCTAATAATATTAACATATTATTAAATATAATAAAAATACAAATTAAAAAAAATCCTTTAAAAAATCCTTTAACTTCCGAAATTATATTATTTAATAATTGTAAAATTTTTTCACAATTAATAAAAGTTAATTTTTCAAAAATTTTAGGAATATATAGTAATATAGAATTTATTTCTTTAGATAAATTTATGCATGATTTATTAATACATATAATTCCTATATCTCAAGATAAACTTTTATGTAAAAATAATATTACTTGGTTAATATCATTACTTATACCTAAATTAATATCTACTAAAGAATTTATAAATTTTAAAAATAAATTTGAATTTAAAATTAAAAATTTTAATTTTTTATTTAAATTATCTACTCAAATATCTTATTTATATAATAATTATCAAAAATATAAACCAGAACTATTATTTTTATGGGAAAAAAATCAAGTTTTTAATCTTTTAAATAATAAGCATCAAATATGGCAAGCTAAATTATGGCAAACAATATTAAAATATTATAAAAATATTTTGAATAAAGAATTATGGCATTATGGTAAATTATATGATTTTTATCAAAAAAATGAAAAATATCAGATTTTTAAATATAATTTTCTCCCAAAAAGAATATATTTATTAGACATACAAGATATACCTTTAATATATTTAAAATTTTTAGATAAATTTAAAAAATATATTGAAATACACATTTTAGTATGTAGCCCTTCAAAATATTACTGGGGAGGTTTATGTAAATATACAAGTTTAAATAAAAAAAATATTAATTTTAATACATTATTATTTTCTTGGGGTAATAATTACCTAAATAATATTAATAAATTTATAAACTTATCATCTAGATCTATTGAATCTTTTATAAAAAATAATAATTCAAATTTATTAAATAATATAAAAAATGATATTTTATTTTCATATGAACATAATTTAAAATTAAAAAAAAAAATTAATTATTTAGATAAATCTATTCAAATAAATGTTTGTTCAGATTTATATACAGAAACAAAACTATTATATAATAATATATTATACACTTTCAAAAAAAATCAAGATTATTTTTTACATGATATAATTGTTTTATCACCTAAATTAGACATCTATGCTCCTTTTATTAATTCGATATTTAAAAATAAAAGTATACCTATTAATATATATTCTAATCCAGAAAATTTAAAAAATTTAAATATTTTAAATAAATTTTTATTTTTATTAAAGTTACCTTATAAAGATTTAATACCTAAAGAAATATTTTTTTTATTAGATGATTATCATATATCTAATAAATTTTGTTTAGATAAAAATGATATAGAATATTTACGTTATTGGATAAATGATTTAGGTATAAAATCTAGTTTAAATATGCAAAAATTTCATAGTATTTCTATTAATAAAGATCAATTTACATGGAAGTTAGGTATACATCGTTTATTTTTAGGTTTTGCTTTAAACCAAGATTCAGGAAAATGGAAAAATTTAATTCCATATAATGTACCTCCTGAATTATCACAAAAATTATTAGAAAAATTTATCCATTTTTTATTTACATTAGAAAAATGGAAAAAAAAATTTAAGAAAAAATTTGTTTTACAAAAATGGGAAAAAATTTTATTAAAATTTTGTTATGATTTTTTCCCTAAAAATAACTTTATAAATCAAAATATAAATTTTATTTTAAAAAAAATTTTTTTATTTCTAAAACAGGGATTGAATATAAAATATAATAATAAAATATCAATTGATATAATAATTAAAAAAGCTAGTTCTTTTATTAAAGAAAAAAATAAAAATTTTATATTTTGTATAAACAAAATTAATTTTTGTCCTTTAAAAATATTTCAAAATGTATTTTTTAAAAAAATTTTTATAATAGGAATGAATAATGAGTTTTTTCCAACAATAAAATATCCTTTTGTATTTGATTTAATAAAAAATTCTCCTAATAATGATAAAAATTTATTTTTAAAATTAATTATTTCTGCAGAAAATAAATTATTTATTAGTTATACTAATAATAATTCAATTAATAATAATTTATCTAACATAGTTAAAAAATTATTATTATATATTTCTAAAAATTATTATTTTAAAAATAAATTTATTCATAATATTCTTATTAAATATTTTTCTAAAAAATATCAAAATAAATATAAAAAATCTTTTCATAAAAAAAAAAATTATATTATGAAATATTATTTTTTTACTAAAACAAAATTAATAAAAATAAATAAATTAAAAATTCATAATCTAATTAATTTTTGGAAACATCCTGTAAAAGGTTTTTTTAATCAAGGATTAAAAATATATTTACAAGATTTAAATAATTTGAAAATATTTAATACAGAACCATTCACTATTAATTATTTACAAGAATATATTATTAATAAAAAAATATTACATACATTAATTTTAAATAAAAATATCGATAATTTATATTATTTTTATTTAAATAATGGTATTTTACCTTATGGTTATTATGGAAGATTATGGTGGAAAGAAAAAATATATAAAATAAATCAAATTTTTAATAATAAATTTAAGAAAAATAAATATATAGAAAAAATATTTACAATTAATTTAAATATTTTAAATATTATATTAGAAGGAAAAATTAAATATTTTAGTTATAAAAATAATTTAATAGAATTTGAACCTAAAATAATAGATATTAAAATTATTATTGATCTTTGGCTTAAACATTTAATTTTATGTGCAAATAATGTTAATAATAAACGAATAAATTTATTTATTTATGGATTTAAACAAACAAAATATAGTTTTAAATTTTTAGAAAAAGATAAAGCAATTTTTTTATTAGAAAAATATATTTATGGTTATTTATCTGGTATAAATAATCCTATTTTTTTACCAATGAAAAGTTCATGGATATGGATAAATTATTGTTATGATAAAAATAAAAAATGTGTAAATGATAACTATACATTACAAAATATAGCAAAAAAAAAATTTTTTTATTATTGGGATAATAATAATATTTTTAATGAAAGTAATGATCCATATTTTAAAAAATTAAATTTTAATTTAAATGAAAAAACATGGATTAAAATTATAAAATTAATAAAAAAATGGATGATAAATTTACTATATTATAGTAATTAATTTAAAATGAATAAAATGATAAAAAAATTAATAAAATTTAAAGAATTTGATCCTTTTAAAGAAAATTTAACAGGTCAATATCTTATTGAAGCATCTGCTGGTACTGGTAAAACATTTACTATTATTATTTTATATCTAAGAATGCTTTTAGGAATGTATCATAAAAATTATAATGTACCTCTAACTGTAGAAGAAATTTTAGTTGTGACTTTTACTGATATTGCAACTCAAGATTTATATAAAAGAATAAAAAAAAGTATTCGTATTTTAAAAAAAGGATGTTTAAAAAGAAAAAGTAAGTATGAAATTATAAATAATTTTATAAAAAAAATTACAAATTATGATATAGCTTATAATTTATTATCAAAAGCTGAATTACATATGCATAATGCATCTATTTATACAATACATTCTTTTTGTAGAAAAATATTAACTTTTAAAAATTGTGAAATATATGATTTTTTTTCTAATAAAAAAATTATTAGTGATGAAACAATTTTACAAAAAGAAGCTTCTATAAATTTTTGGAGAAAATATTTTTATAAATTACCAAAAAAAATAGCAAAAATAATTTTTTTTTATTGGAAATCTCCTTTTACTTTATTAGATACTTTAACCCCATTTTTATTAAAAATTCCTTTCCCAATTATAAAATATCCTATTAAAAATAGAAATTTAAATATACAATTTCATAAAAATTTAAAATATATTCAAATAATTAAAAAAAAATGGATAAAATATAAAAATAAAATAATAGATATAATCCTTAGATCTAATATTAATAAGCATATTTATAATAAAAAAACATTAAATAAGTGGATTAGTATTATTGATTTATGGAGTTTTACAAAAAATGAAGATAATTTTTATCCAAGAGAAATATCTAGATTTTCTCAAAAAATATTAATTAGTAAAACTATTGATATTATAAAAATACCAAAATTTATCTTATTTCAAGATATAGATATTTTTTTAAAAAAATTTATTGATTTAAAATCTCTAGTAATTCTTAAAGCTATTAAATATATAAATCAATATGTAACTAAAAAAAAAAAAATAAATAATCAAATTAGTTTTAATGATTTATTAATTATTTTAAATAAAAGTTTAAATAGTAAATTTGGGAAAAAAATTATACAAGAAATAAAAAAAATATTTCCTGTAATATTAGTAGATGAATTTCAAGATACAGATATACAACAATATAAAATTTTAAAAAAAATATACTTGAATAAAAATAATAATATTGTTGTACTAATTGGAGACCCTAAACAAGCTATTTATTCTTTTAGAGGTGCAGATATTTTTACTTATTTTAAAGCTTCAGTAAAAATACAAAATCGTTATACATTAAAAAATAATTGGCGTTCATCTAGTACTATGGTAAAAAGTATTAATAGAATATTTTCTTGTAGATCTTATCCTTTTTTATTTAAAAATATATTATTTAATCCTATAAAATATGTAATTCGACAATCAAATTATAATTTAATTATTAATAATAATATAAAACCTGGTCTTACTTTTTGGTTGATTGACAAAATTATTGATATAAATTTATATAAACAAAAAATGGCACATACATGTGCATATGAAATATGTCAATTAATAATGTTAGGAAAAAAAAATAGAGCATTTCTTCAAAAAAATTATAAAAAAAAAAAAATTAATATTTCAGATATAACTATTTTAGTAAGAAATCGTTTTGAAGCTTTTATTTTACAAAAAGAATTTATAAATTTTAATTTACCTTCTATTTATTTATCTAATTCAATAAATATATTTGAACAACAAGAAGCAAAAGAATTAGTTTTATTATTAAAAACTATTTTACAAGCAAATAAAAGACAAAAAATTATTAATCTTTTATCTAGTACATTATTTAATATTAATTTATCATTTTTTAAACATCATAAACAAAACATTTATATAGAAAGAATAATTGATAAATTTATTGATTATAAATTAATTTGGGAAAAATATGGTATTTTAAATATGTTAGAAAAAATTTTTATAAAAGATGATATTTTTTATAAAATTAATATTATTGATAATATTATGAAAAAAAAAATTAAAAATATTATGTATTTAGGTGAATTAATACAAACATCATGTATGAATATGATTAATTGTAATCAGATTATAGAATGGTTATTACAACAAATTACACATACTGATAAAAATTTATTAAATAAACAAATACAACTAAATAATGATATTAATAAAATTAAAATCATGACAATATATAAATCAAAAGGTTTACAATTTCCTATTGTATGGTTACCATTTATTTCTTCTAATATTGTAGAATTTATAAATCAGGATGCTATAATTTATCATGATAGAAAAACTTTTAAATTAGTTTTAGATTTTAAAAAAGATAAAGAAAGTAAAAAATTATTTTTAGAAGAATCATTTGCAGAAAATTTAAGATTATTATATGTTTCATTAACAAGATCAATTTTTCATTGTAGTATTGGAATTGCTAATATTAAAATATTTAATTCTAAAAAATTAAATAAATATATTAAATATTTTAATGCTTTAGATTTTTTATTAAAAAAAAAAAATAATATTTCTAATATAGATTTAAAAATAATTTTAAAAAATTTAAAAAATCAAGACATTGATATTAAAATTATAAAAAAAAAAAATATTACAAAAATAAATAATAAAATTTTTAAAAAAATAAATAATACATTATTATTTACGTCTCAAATTAATAATTTTTATTATAAAAATAAAATAATATCTAGTTATTCTCAAATTAGTAAGCAACAAAATAATAATTTAAATTATTTAAATATAAATTTAAAAAATAAATTTTTAAATATAAATAAAAAAAATATAAAAAGAACACAACATAATTTTCCTCATGGAAAATATATAGGTATTATTTTACATAAAATTTTAGAAAAATTAGATTTTACTCAAAATATTACTAGAAAATTTATTAAACAAGAATTATTAAAAAATAATATTAATCCTATTTGGCACATTATAATAACTAATTGGTTCAATAATCTTATAAAAATCCCGATAGGGAATAAAAATATTATTTTACAACAAATAAATAATAAAAATAAAAAAACTGAATTTAAATTTTATTTATCAATAAAAAATTCTTTTTCTTCGGTAAAATATAATAATATTATCAATAAATACGATGTAATTTCACGTAAATTACCTGAATTAAAATTTGAAACAATACAAGGATTTCTATTAGGTGTAATAGATTTAATTATTTTATGGAATAAAAAATATTATATTATAGATTATAAATCAAATTGGCTAGGAAATAATTATAAATATTATAAAGAAAAAAATATTAAAAAAGATATATCTTTAAAACGTTATGATATACAATATCAATTGTATTCTTTATCTTTACATAAATATTTAAAATATCGAATTAAAAATTATAATTATAAAAAACATTTTGGAGGAGTAATATATTTATATATTAGAGGTATTGATGATAAGAAATCTAAAAATGGTATCTGGGAAACAAAACCATCTTTAAATTTAATTGAAAAATTAAATAAATTATTTTTTTAAATTTAATTTAAAAATATTAATATAAAACATATGAATTATTTTTTTAAAAAATTATGTGAAATAGGTATTATTAGACTAATTGATTTTTATTTTGCTTCTATTTTTACTTCCGACAAACAAGAATTTTTAAAATATGCAATATCATTACTTAGTAAAAGTATTAGTAAAGGTAATATTTGTTTACCAATATCTAAATTATCTCTAGAGATATATACTAAAAATATACCTTTTTTAAAAAAAATAAAAGAAATAAATAAAGTTAAAGATTGGGAAAAAATATTATTTGATAATAATAAAATTATTAATAATGGTAAACAAATTACTCCTATCATTTTAGAAAATAATTGTTTATATTTATATAAAATATGGGAGGAAGAAAATATAATAATTAAAAATTTTATTAAAAATAATTTTCACTATATAGATCCAAATAAAATTAAATATATATTTAATATTTTATTTGATCATAATAATAAAAATATTTATCAAAAAGAAGCATTATGTGCAGCTTTAACACATAGAATCAGTATTATTAGTGGTTCTCCAGGCACAGGAAAAACTAGTATAATATCAAAGATAATTTTTACATTTATTAAAATTTATCAAAAACCATTAAAAATTAAAGTTGTAGCAACTACAGGTAAAGCATCTGTTAGATTAATCTATTCTATAACTAAATTTTTTAAAAAAATATCTTCAAATTTAATAAATAAAGATGAAAAAAAAAGTGTTCCTAAAAAAACAAGTACTATACATCATTTATTAAAAATGAAAATTTATAATAAAAAAAGTTTTTACAATAAGGAAAATTTATTAGATTTAGATCTATTAATAATAGATGAAGCATCTATGATTGATTTTAACTTAATGTTTATTATTTTTAAAATTTTACCTAAAAAAACAAATTTAATATTATTAGGAGATGAATATCAATTACCATCAATAGAATATGGTAGTATGCTAAAAGATTTGTGTTATTTTAAGAAATTTTTTTTTACAAAACAATATTTTTTATGGTTAAACTCTATTAATAATAATAAATTAAAAAAAAATTATAATATTCCTAAAGTCTTTTTCCGTAATTTTATTACCGAATTACAATATAATTATAGATATTCCACAAATTCTAACATTCATAAATTAGCTATAATGATTAAAGAAGGAAATATAAAAAAAATTAAAAAATTATTTTTAAAAAAAAATTTTGATGTGAATTTTATTAATATAATTAATGATAAAAAATATATATTAATGATTAATTCATTTATTCATAAATATGAAAAATATTTTATTTTTTTAAAAAAACAAAATAATAATCATAAAAACATTTTATACTATTTAAATAATTATCAAATTATATGTGCTATTAAAAACGGTTTATTTGGCACGAAAATAATTAATAAGATTATAGAAAAAGAATTATTTAATAAAAAAAATTTAATTAAGAATATTAGAAAAGATAATTGGTATATAGGAAGACCTATTATTATTACTCAAAATAATAATTTTTTAAATTTATTTAATGGAGATATTGGAATTACTTTTTTTGACGAAGTTGATAAAAAATTAAAAATTAAATTTTTATTAGCTAATGGAAAATATCAAATTATATCTATTAAAAACTTACCTGCTTATGAAATTGCTTATGCAATAACTGTACATAAATCTCAAGGATCAGAATTTAATAATATTTCATTAGTTTTACCAAATAAATTTTATTCTATATTAACTAGAGAATTAATTTATACTGCTATTACAAGAGCTAAAAAAAAAATAAATATTTATGGTAAAAAATCAATTTTTTATAAAGCAATAAAAATTAAAATTAAAAGATATTCCAATATAAAAAAAAAAATAATGTACTATTTAAAATAAATATTAATTAATATTATTTTTAATTTTAAATTAACCGTTCTTTAATTCGTGCTGCCTTACCAGTTAATTTACGTAAATAATATAATTTTGCTTTTCTTACCTGACCTTTTTTTTTAACTAAAATAGAATGAATTATTGTAGAATATAAAGGAAAAACACGTTCAATTCCAAAACCATTTGATAATTTTCTAATTGTAAAAGAACAATTAAAACTATTTTTTTTTCTTAATGAAATAACAATACCTTCAAAAGTTTGAAGTCTTTTTTTTTCTCCTTCAACGACCCAAATTTTTATTTCTAATGTATCTCCTGATCTAAATAAAGGAAATTTTTGATAATTTTTCATTTGTTTTTTTTCTAAGTAATTAATGATATTATTCATTTAATCATACTCCATAACATTATTTTTTTTTAAAAAAGAATTTTTAAATTTATTAAACAAAATTTTTTCTTTTTTTGTTAATATTTTTTTTTTAAATAAATCAGGTCTTTTTAACCATGTTATACCTAATGCTTGTTGTAATCTCCACTCTTTTATTTTTTTATGATTTCCTGATAATAATATTTTAGGAACAATATTTTCCTTTAAATTTTTTAATATTCTAGGACGTGTATAATTAGGACATCCTAATAATCCATTATTAAAAAAAGAATCAGTATTATTTGATGATATTCTATTTAATACACCAGGAATTTGTCTAACTAATATATCTATTAATATCATAGCAGGTAATTCTCCCCCACTAAGAATATAATCTCCAATTGAGACTTCTTCATCTACAAAATTAGTAATAATTCGTTCATCAATACCTTTATATCTTCCGCAAAGAAATATCATTTTATTATATGATAATAATTTTTTAATATAAGAAATATTAATTTTTTTACCTTGTGGAGATAAATAAATTATTTTAACATTATTTTTCATTTCTAATTTTGCTTTAGAAATAGTTTCTATTAATGGTTCTGCTTTTAATATAACACCACCACCTCCTCCATATACAGTAGAATCTATTTTATTAAATTTGTTTTTCATGTAATTTCTAGGATTCCAAAAACTAATATTTAATAATTTCTTTTTTATACTTTTATTAATTAATCCGTATTTAATAACTGTTTCAAACATTTCTGGAAATAAACTAACGATACTAATCCACATAATAATTTTTTATTTTATTTATAAAACTATAAATTCCAGTTTACTTTAATAATACGATTAATTAAATCAATACTTTTAATTATATTAGGTTTAATAAATGGAATTAATATTTTTTTATTTTTCATATATAAATTATTAGATTTAATTATGATAATATCATATATTTTTGTTTCTATTATATTTATAATTTTACCAAAATAAATTTTATTAATATTTAATACATGACATCCAATTATATCATTCCAATAATATTCTTGTTTATTTTTATATTTAACTAATTCATGCTTAAATATATAAATTTTATGATGAATAAAATTACTAATTTCGTTAGGACTATTAATATTATTTATTTGAACAATAAAAAACTTTTTTTTTTTTATATATTGATTAACTTTTATAAAAAAAATGTTTTTTATATTATTTAATATAAATAATTTTTTGTAAAAAAAAATATTTTTTTTATTTTGAGTATAAGAAAATAATCTAATCCATCCTTTTATACCATAAATTTTACCAAATTTACCTAAAGTTATTTTTTCTTTTAAAATATTCATGAATAAATTTATTAATTTATTTAATTAAACTATTAACTCTTTTTGAGAGTACAGCACCTTTAGATAACCAAAAATTTATTCTATCCCTATTAAATTTTAATATTTTTTTTTTAATATTTTTGTGTAAACCTAAAGGATTAAAATAACCTAATTTTTCTATAAAATATCCATCTCTAGAATTTCTACTATCAGTAACAACTATTTGATAAAAAGGTTTTTTTTTAATTCCTTTTCTAGATAATCTAATTTTAACCATAATTTATACCTAATGTTTTAAATTAAAAAAATTTTTTACATATCTAATTATTTTATTAATATTATTATTTTTTTTCATTTTTTTAGTAACTAACATCATTTGATGATATTGTTTTAGTATAGCATTTATTTTTAAAATAGAAACTCCAGATCCTAAGGATATTCTTTTTTTTCTAGAATAATTAATTATATCTACATTTTTTTTTTCTAATTTAGTCATAGAATTCATTATTGTTTTAAGATTATTTATAGTAGCACTATCTATATTTAAAATATTCATAATAGGATGAGTAGAATATATATTATTAATTTGCATTTTTTGTAATAAATAAGTAATATTTTTATTACCTATTTTTTTTATTTGTTCTAATTGTTCTAAAAAATCTTGTAAACTTAATTTATTTTTATTTTTTAATTTTTCAATTAATTTTTTATTTTTTTTTAAATCAATTTTATTTTTAATATTTTCAATAATAGCTAATTCAGAAGGCATCCCTAATATTTTAGAAGCAATAATTTCAGGAGTAAATATTGCAATATTATTTATTTTTTCCCCATTACCAATAAATTTTATAGGTTTTTTAATTATATATTTTACAGATAAAACAGCACCTCCTCTAGTATCACTATCAGTTTTAGTTAAAAAAATACCTGTTATAGATAATAATTTATTAAATTTTTTAGCACTATTAATAGAATCTTGTCCAGTCATAGCATCTATAACAAAAAAAGTTTCTATAGGACATAATAAATTAGAAATATTTTTTATCTCTTCCATCATTTTTTGATTAATATGTAGTCTTCCTGCTGTATCTATAATTAATACATCGTAAAAATTTGTTTTAGCATAATAAAAAGCTTGTTTAGATATTTCTATAGGAGAGATATCAGAATTTATATTAAAAAAATTAATTTTTACACTTTGTGCTAAAATTTTTAATTGTTGTATAGCAGCAGGTCTATATATATCTGTTGATGCTACTAAAATTTTTTTTTTATATTTTTTTTTTAAAAAATATGCTAATTTTACCACACTAGTTGTTTTTCCTACTCCCTGTAATCCAGTAAATAATATTACAGCTGGAGGTTGAGTAGCTATATTAATATTTTTATTCGAGGAATCCATTAATTTAATTAAATTTTCGTGTATTAATTTTATAAATTCCTGACCTGGAGTAAAATTATTATTAATTTTTTTACCAATAGCTTCTTTTTTAATTTTATTAATTAAATCTTTAATTACTTCTAAAGCAACATCTGATTCTAATAAATTAATATAAATTTCATTTAAAGTATCTTGAATATTTTTTTCTGTTAAACGTCCATAGTTTCTTATTTTTAATAATATTTTAGATAATTTATTACTTAAATTTTCAAACATTTAAATTCCTCACACAAATTTTATTTATTTCTAAAAAAAATCTTTTTTCATCTTAAAAAAGAAATTTTTAATTTCCTAAAATTAAAAAAAAAATATAAATTTATTTTATAAATAAAATAAATATTAGTAAAATAATATGATAAAAAATAAAAAATTAGAAATGATTATTAATAATAAATTAAATAATAATACTAATACAAAAGATTATATACCTAATGGATTACAAATAGAAGGTAAAAAATATATAAAAAATATTATAATGGGTGTAAGTGCTTGTCAAAAATTATTAGATATTGCTGTAAAATATAAAACAGATGCTATTATAGTTCATCATGGATATTTTTGGTATCATGAATCTCCAATTATTAGAGGATTTAAAAAAAAAAGAATATTTACAATTTTAAAAAATAATATTAATTTATATAGTTGGCATCTTCCTTTAGATGTTAATCAAGAAATAGGAAATAATATTTATTTAGCTAAATTATTAAATATTAATATTACTGGAAAAATTAATCCTTTTATTTTTTACGGATATTTAAAAAATAAAATCAATATAAAAAATTTTCTTTTTAAAATAAAAAAAACACTAAATAGAATACCATTACATTTTGGGGAAAATGCTCCAAAAAAAATTTATAAAATTGCCTGGTGTAGTGGAGCAGGACAAAAATTTTTTGAAGAGGTTATAAAATTTGATGTAGATGTTTTTCTTACAGGAGAAGTATCAGAAATGAATATTCATATTGCTAATGAGAATAAAATTCATTTTATTAGTGCTGGACATCATGCAACTGAAAAAGGAGGAGTAATTATGTTAGGAAAATGGTTAGAAAAAAAATTTAAGTTAAAAACTAATTTTATAGATATATATAATCCAGTATAAAACAATAATTATTTTTCATAAAATTTATATAAAAATATCTTATTATAAATTTTATTAAAATAAAAAAATCAAGTTAATAACTTATATAGAAAAAAAGGAATTATTTTGAATAAAAAATTAAATTTAATATCACTTACATCTTTAGTACTTAGTTCTATGTTAGGAGCTGGAGTATTTAGTTTGCCACAAAATATGGCTATAAATGCAGGACCTTTAGCTTTAATTATAGGTTGGAGTATTACTGGTATTGGAATTATTTTTTTAGCAACAACATTATTATTACTTAATAAATTAAAACCTAATTTACAAGGAGGAATTTTTTCATACGCAAAAGATGGATTTGGAAATTTAATTGGTTTTTATTCTGCATGGGGATATTGGTTATGTGCTATTATAGCTAATATTTCTTATTTAGTTATTGTATTTTCTGCTATTAGTCTTTTTGTTGATACTCCAAATCATATTATTTTTAATAATGGAAATACATGGCAAGCTATATTAGGAGCTTCTACTTTATTATGGTTAGTTCATTTTTTATTACTTAATGGAACACAAACTGCTTCTATTATTAATATACTAACTACATTATGTAAATTAATTCCTTTAATTATTTTTATATTTTTATCTTTTATTGCTTTCAACTTTAAAATATTTAAAATAAATTTAATGGGATTAAATTTAAATATTCCTATTTGGGAACAAATTAAAAATACCATGTTAATAACATTATGGGTATTTATTGGAGTCGAAGGTGCTGTAATTTTATCATCTAGAGCAAAAAAAAAAAATGATGTAGGTAAAGCTACTTTATTAGCAGTTATTATTGCATTATTCATATATTTATTAGTCACTTTATTGTCTTTTGGGATTATGGATAGAATCGATTTAGCAAGTATGCGTAATCCTTCAATGGCAGGAATAATGACAATTTTAATTGGTCATTTTGGAAATTTATTTATTGCAATAGGATTAATTATATCAGTCTGTGGAGCATATCTTAGTTGGACTATTATGGCAGCAGAAGTACCATATATAGCATCTAAAAATAATATATTTCCTTATATATTATCTAAAAATAATATTAATCAAGCACCTTCATATGCCTTATTATTTACAAATATAAGTATGCAAATATGTTTAATATTAATTTGGATAACTAAAATTGATTATAATAGATTATTAACTATTGCATCTGAAATGATATTAATACCATATTTTTTAGTAGGTGCATATTTATTTAAAATATCTTTAAAAAAAAACAAATTTAATTTATTTATAAGTTTTGGTTCTTGTTTATATTCTATATGGTTATTATATGCAGCTGGATTTTTAAATTTATTATTATCATTAATATTATATACTCCTGGATTAATATTTTTAATATTAACTAAAATTAATAACCCTAATATCTTATTTTTAAATAAAATAGAAAAATTTATCTGTTTTATTTTATTAATATTATCCTTTTATGCTTTATATTTTTTAATAAAATAAATATTTAATTTTTGCTTAAAAATAATATATAATCAAAATTAATTATGACTGTTATTAACATGTGAATTATAACAGTCATGAAATAATAGATTTATAATTTAAAACTTTTAAATTTTTTAATATCTACTGTAGAATCAATTTGTCCTATCAAATAAGAGCTAACTTCTACCTCTTGAGGTGCCATTTGTACATTATCTGAAATTAACCAAGAATTAATCCATGGAATAGGATTTGGTATCCTAGAAAATGGACTTTTTAATCCAACTTTTTCCATTCTAATATTAGTAATATATTTTATATATTTACATAAAATATTTTTATTTAATCCTAACATTGAACCATTACAGAATAAATATTCTGCCCATTTTTGTTCCTGTATAGATGCATTTAAAAATAATTGATAACATTGTTTTTGACATTCAATAGCAATTTTTGCCATATCTTTGTCTTCTTTCCCCTTTTGCATCATATTAATGATATATTGTGTACCTATTAAATGTAAATATTCATCTCTAGCTATAAATCTAATTATTTTAGCATTACCCTCCATTAATTCTCTTTCTGCGAAAGCAAATGAACATGCAAAACTTACATAAAATCTAATAGCTTCTAAAATATTTACACTCATTAAACATAAATATAACTTTTTTTTTAAATCATATAAATTAATAGTAACTTTTTTTTTATTTATTACAAAAGTACCTTCACCAAATAAATGCCAGTAACTAGTCATTTTAATAAGATCATCATAATATTTTATTATATCATTTGTACGAAGAATTATATTATTATTAGTTACAATATCATCAAAAATTATTGATGGATCATTTACAATATTTCTAATTATATGTGTATATGACCTGGAATGTATTGTTTCAAAAAAAGACCATGTTTCTATCCATGTTTCTAATTCTGGAATAGAAACAAGAGGAAGTAATGCTATATTAGGGCTTCTACCTTGAATAGAATCTAATAAAGTTTGATATTTTAAATTACTAATAAATATATGTTTTTCATTTTTTGGTAAATTTTGATAATGAATACGATCATATGATATATCTATTTCTTCAGGTCGCCAAAAAAAACTTAATTGTTTTTCTATTAAATTTTCAAAAATATGATATTTTTGTTGATCATAACGAGAAACATTTACAGATTGTCCAAAAAACATAGGTTCTTTTAATTGATTATTTTTTTTTTTTGAAAAAGTAGTATAACTCATTTAATTATCCTAATTGTAATCAAAAATTATTTAAAATTAAATTATACAAGTTCCATTCAAACATCCATTATTGTCTTCTAAAAAATTTTCATTTTGATTATCTTTTGCACCATCTCGAGTATTTTGATAGTATAAAGTTTTAATACCTAATTTGTATGAAATTAATAAATCTTTTAATAATTGTTGCATTGGTATTTTATTTTTATCAAAACGATTAGGATCATAATTAATATTTGAAGAAATAGATTGATCAATAAATTTTTGCATTATACCTATTAAATTTAAATATCCATTATTATTAGGAATATCCCATAATAATTCATATTTTGTTTTTAATTTTAAAAATTCAGGAACTACTTGTTTTAAAAGACCATTTTTAGATGTTTTTATACTAATAAAACCTCTAGGAGGTTCTATACCATTAGTTGCATTTGATATTTGAGAAGAAGTTTCAGATGGCATTAAAGCTGATAAAGTTGAGTTACGTAATCCATATTTTTTTATATTTTTTCTTAATTTTTCCCAATTATAATGTAAACTTTCTGTATGGATATTATCAATAAATTTTTTATAAGTATCAATAGGTAAAATACCTTTTGAGTAATTAGTATCCTTAAATAATGGACAAGATCCTTCACTTTTAGCTAAATTATTAGATGCTTCTAATAAATAATATTGTATAGCTTCAAATGTTCTGTGTGTTAAATTATTTGCACTATTGTCAGAATAACGTACATTATTTTTTGCTAAATAATATGCAAAATTAATTACTCCAATACCTAATGGTCTACGGCCTAAAGCTGAATTTTTAGCAGCAGGAATTAAATATTTTTGATAATCTAATAAACAATTTAATGCTCTTACAATTAAATTTGATAAATTTTTTATTTCTTTTAAATTTTTAATTTGTCCTAAATTAAAAGCAGCTAAAGTACATAATCCTATTTCTCCATTAGGATCATCAATTTTATTTAAAATTTTTGTTGGAAGAGTAATTTCTAAACAAAGATTTGATTGTTTTATTGGAGCTACTTTAGAATTAAATGAAGAATGAGTATTACAATGATCAACATTTTGAATATATATTCTTCCTGTTGAAGTACGTTCTTGCATCATTAATGAAAATAAATTTACAGCGCTTATTTTTTTTTTTCTAATTTTATTATTTTTTTCGTATTCTTTATAAAGTTCATTAAATTTTTTTTGATTCGAAAAAAAAGTTTCATATAGATCAGGAACATCTGAAGGACTAAATAAAGTAATTTTTTCACCTTTAATTAATCGTTGATATAATAATTTATTAATTTGTACTCCATAATCAAGATGTCTTACTCTATTATTTTCTACTCCTCTATTATTTTTTAAAACTAATAAATTAGTAATTTCTAAATGCCATAAAGGATAAAATAAGGTACCAGCACCACCTCTTACTCCTCCTTGTGAACAAGATTTAATTGCTGTTTGAAAATGTTTATAAAAAGGAATACATCCAGTGTGTAATGCTTCTCCATTTCTAATAGGACTACCTACCGCACGAATTCTCCCTGCATTAATACCGATACCTGCTTTCTGAGAAACATATTTTACTATACTACTAGTTGTAGCATTAATTGAATCAATGTTATCTCCACATTCAATTAAAATACATGAACTAAATTGT
This sequence comes from Enterobacteriaceae endosymbiont of Donacia vulgaris, assembly GCF_012568445.1. Classification (NCBI taxonomy): domain Bacteria; kingdom Pseudomonadati; phylum Pseudomonadota; class Gammaproteobacteria; order Enterobacterales; family Enterobacteriaceae; species Enterobacteriaceae endosymbiont of Donacia vulgaris. Next base: position 406,409 of record NZ_CP046190.1, on the reverse strand, counting down.
TTTGTAAGAGTTCGTACTCCAGACATAATTGGTGTTGGTAAAGAAATTTTAAATGTAGAAATAGCTTCATAAAATAATTTAATATAATGTAGTCTGTTCTTAGATGGATATTTAGCAAATAAACATGCTGCAATAAGTATATATAAAAATTGAGCACTTTCATAAATTTTACCTGTAATCCTATTTTTAACTAAATATTTTCCTTCTAATTGTTTAACAGCAGCATATGAAAAATTCATATCACGATTATGATCAAGAAATTTTTCCATTAAATTAAAATCTTTTTTTGTATATTTTTTTAAAAGAAATTTGTCATATTTTTTTAAATCCACCATATTTGTTATATGATCATATAATTTAGGTGGAATAAATTTACCATATGCTTCTTTTCTTAAATATGAAATAGTTAATCTAGCTGCCATATATTGATAATCAGGATTTTTTTCTGAAATAAGATCTGCTGTGATTTTAATTATAATATTATGAATATTTACTGTACTAATTTTGTTATATATTTGTAGAAATAATTGTTTTTTTATTTGTGATAAAGATATTTTTTGTAAATTTTGTGATGCATAAGATAATAATATGTTTATTTTATCTATATTTATTAACTCTTTACATCCATTTCTTTTTATAACAAATAAATTTTGTTTCATATATAATACCTTTTAATATAAAAAATATAAATAATATATTAAATAAATTTAGAAAAATTAATTTTATAAAAATATTTAATTAATTTTTTATTTAAAAAATAAAAAAACAGAATTTCTATCTTAAAAATATTTATTTAATAATAATAAATTTAATAACATTACAAGTATAATTAATATTATTATTTTTATTATATTTTAATATAATTAGTAATTAATTTAATAATATTAATAATATTAGTAATATAATTTTTTTAACAAAATTTATAAAAATAGCTAATAATATTTTAAATTTATTTTTAAAATATATTGTTTTATATTAAATTTATTTTTTTTAAAAATTTTATTATTTTAAAATAATTCTATTAATTATTTTTTTATAATTTTTTATATAACATAAAACTTCTTATTTTTAAATAAATAAAATAATATTATTATCTAATTAAATTTTTAAAATTTAATAAAAGATTAAGAATTAATAGATTATATTAATATATATTTTTATTCTTTAATAAAAAAATTAAAAGTATTGAAATATCTGCTGGTGTTATACCTGGTATTCTAGAAGCTTGCCCAATAGTAAAAGGTTTATAGAAACTAAATTTATCTATTGCTTCATGTGATAAACTTTTAATATTAAAATATTTAATATTTGTTGGTATTAATGTTTTTTCATTTTTTTTAAATTTCTGAATAAATTTTTTTTGTCTTTTTATATATCCTTGATATTTTAATTCTGTTTCAATAAATTCAAGAGTTTCTATATTTTCTTTTTTAAAATTAAATATCTTTAATTTTATTAAATCCAAATAATTAATTTCAGAACGTTTTAATAAATTTATACCATTTATATTTTTTTTAATAGGATTATGTAATAAAAGATTTATTTTTTTAATATTTTTTTTATCATGTAAATTAATACAAAAATTTTTAATTTTTTGATATTCTTTTTCAATATTTTCTAATTTTTTATTAAATTTTTGCCAACGTAAATCATCTACTAAACCTAATTTACGGCCTATTTCTGTTAATCTTATATCTGCATTATTTTCACGTAATATTAATCTATATTCGGCTCTAGAAGTAAACATACGATATGGTTCTTTTGTTCCTAAAGTACATAAATCATCTACTAATACTCCAATATATGCTTGATTTCTTAATGGAAACCAATGTTTTTTATTATCAATTAAAAGAGAAGCATTTAATCCAGCAATTAATCCCTGTGCAGCAGCTTCTTCATAACCAGTAGTACCATTAATTTGTCCTGCAAAAAATAATCCTTTTATAAATTTACTTTCCATTGTAGGTTTTAATCCTCTAGGATCAAAAAAATCATATTCTACAGCATATCCTGGTCTTGTAATATAAGCATTTTCTAAACCTTTAATAGATTGTATAATTGAACATTGCATATCAAAAGGAAGACTTGTTGAAATACCATTAGGATAAATTTCATTACTTAATATACCTTCTGGTTCTAAAAAAATTTGATGTTTATCTTTATCTGGAAATCTAATAATTTTATCTTCAATAGAAGGACAATATCTAGGTCCTTTACTTTTAATTAAACCACTATATACTGGACTTTTAATAATATTATCAAGGATTATTTTATGTGTATTTTTATTAGTATATGTAATATAACACGGTAATTGTTTAGGATGTTGTTTTGAATTACCAATAAAGGAAAAAAAAGGTAACGGATTATCACTATATTGAATTTCTAATTTAGAAAAATTAATACTTTTTTTATTAATTCTAGGAGGAGTACCTGTTTTTAATCTACCTTTTGTTAAAGGTAATTCATTTAAAAAATCAGCTAATTCTGTAGATGAAGGATCATTAATTCTTCCTCCATAATATTTATTATTTAATCCAATATAAATTTTACCATTTAAAAAAGTACCAGTAGTTAAAATTACAGTTTTTGTATTAAAAATATCATTATTTTTAGTAATAATACCTACTATTTTATAATTTTTAATTATAATTTTTTTTACTTCTTGTTGAAAAATAAATAAATTTTCTTCTTTACTTAAAAGTAGTTTAATTTGAGATTTATATAATTCTCTATCTGCTTGTGCCCTTGTTGATCTAACTGCAGGTCCTTTACTAATATTAAGTATTTTAAAATTAATTCCAGAAAAATCAATAGCAGTAGCCATTACTCCATTTAATGCATCTATTTCTTTTACTAAATGACTTTTTCCAATTCCACCTATAGCAGGATTACAAGACATTTGTCCTATTGTATCTATATTATTTGTAATTAAAAGAGTTTTTTTTTTCATTTTAGCACTAGCTATAGCAGCTTCTGTTCCAGCATGCCCTCCACCTATAACTATTACATCAAATTTATTGAAATTAAACATAAAATTATTTACCATATTTAATAATAAAATATTAAATTATTTTATTTTTATAATTTATAATTATGTTGGATCAACATTAACTATGAATTTAATTTTATTAAAATTCATAATTTTTTTTACTATAGAAATAGTATAATTTATAATAAATTGTAATTTACTTTTTAAGTTATGTTGTAAAATGATTTGTTTTCTAAATAATCCTCTTCTTTTATTTTGTAATAATGACAAAGGACCAATAATAAAAAAATTTTTTTCATTTAGATATTTATACATTATTTGTTTTTTTAATGTTTCTAAAAAATTTAACAAAATTTTTTTATCATAAGATTCTAAAATTAGCACAATATGATTAGTATAAGGTGGTAATAACATGATTTGTCGTTCTTTTAAAAGAAAATGTGCAATATTATAATATTCATTATATTTTTTAAATATTTGTACAATAATTTTATTATATGGATAATTCGTTTGAAGAATCACTTTTTTTTTTTTTTTAATACTTATATCTACATGATTATTTAATATATTGAAAATATATTGAGAAAAATATTCTGTCATTTTAAAATTTTTAGAAAAAAAGATATTATCTATATTTAAGATAATAATTAAAGTATTAATTAAAAAAGAAAAATATTCTTTATATAAAATTTGAGAAGAAATTATTATTAATGGTTTATTATTTTTAATTAACAAAATTTTTTTTAAAAAATTTTTATTATTAATATTTAAAATTGATGTATTTGGAAATAATTTATTTAAAAATTCTATTAATTGTTCTTGTCTGATACCTATTGGTATAAAAAAATTTTTTTTACATAAAGGACAAAAATCTAACATATTTATATTTTTTTTACAATATATACAATATAATTTCCATAATTTTTTAAAAAAAATATAATTTTGGTTACAATTTTTACATTTTAAAGGTTTTTTACAAAAATTACAGAATATAAGATTAGAATATCCTTGATGTTTATAATATATAATAATTTGTTCATTATTTTTAATACATAATTGTATTTTTTTTATTAAATTTTTATGAAATAATTGTAATTTAGAGATTTGTTGATTTACTTCTAAAACTAAAAACTTAAAAAAGTCTGTATATAATATTTTTTTATCATTTTTAAATAAAAATTTAAATTTTCCGATATTTATATTATATAATGTTTCTAAACTTAATGTTTTTGAACTTAATATAATAGGAATATTTTCTATTTTTGCTCTTAAAATAGCGATATTTTTTATATTATACTTATATATATTTGTTTTGTTATATATAAAGTGATGTTCTTCTACTAAAAAAATTAATCCTAATTTTAAAAATTGTGTAAAAATAGTAAATTTTGTACCAATAATAATTAATATTTTACCGTTTTTGATATTTTCCCAAATTGATAATGTTTTTTGATTTTTAAAATTTGAATATAATAAACATATTGAAATATTTAATTTAGATATAAAATACTGATATAAGTAAATAAAATAATATTCTTGGGGTACTATTATTAAAACTTGTTTTTTTTGAGATATAATTATTTTTATAATATTTAAATAAATATTTATTTGTTCAAGAAAAATAATATTATCTTGTGTTATCCATACATAAAATTTGTTCTGAAAATCTGTTTTTTTTAAAAATTTTAATATTTTATGTATATTTTTTTCTTTAAAATGATTATTTTTATTTTTATTTAACAAAAAATTTTTTATGTTAATATTATTATATAATTTTATTAATTTAATATTATTACCAATATTTATTTTTTCTACGAGTAAATTATTTTTTAAATTTATTTTATATTTATTTTGTTTTCTAAAAAATATTGGTAATATTTGAAATAAAATAAATCCAATTGGATATTTATAATATTTAGAAATTTGATTTGCAAAATTTAAAATTGAAGAATTAAAAAGTGATTTTTTATCTAAAATTTTATGTAAAAATTTTAATTTTTTTATAGATATTTTAGAATAATTATTAACTTCTATAACTATTCCTATATAATTTTTTTTTTTTATAGGGACTATGACTCTACATCCAATATAAATTGGTATTTGTTTAGGTAATAAGTAATCTAATTTATTATATATAACAAAATTGTTAAATACTACTTTAATAATATTCATAATTTCAAGTTTTTGTTTTTTTTATAAAAATTTCCTTGTAATAATAAAATATTTTTATAAAATATGTAAATAGATAGTTTTTAAAAATATATTATTGGTAATTTATGAAAAAAAATATCCATCCCGAATATAATAAAATTACTATAAAATGTTCTTGTGGTAATACTATTCATACTAGATCAACTTTAAAAAATAATAAAGAATTAAATTTAGATGTATGTTATATATGCCATCCTTTTTATACTGGAAAACAAAAAAGAACTGATACTAAAGGACGTGTTGAAAATTTTAAGAAAAAATTTAAAAATTCTAAAATATTTGAATAATTTTTTTTAAAAAATATTAATCAATAATTGTTAATTATTAAAAACATTATTGATTAATATAATCTTAATTATTAAATTTAAAAAATTAAACTCTATTTAATTTTTTTTTCTTTATATAATACATGTTTTCTAATATAAGGATCAAATTTTTTTATTTCTAATTTTTGTGTATTTTGTTTATTTTTAGTAATAGTATAGAAATGACCAGTTTGAGCAGATGAAATTAATTTAATTATAATGCGTGTTTTTTTTGCCATAAAAATAACCTTTATTTTTTATATAAATAAATATTTTCAATACCTTTTTTATTTATTAATCTCATACCTTTAGCAGATACTTTTATATTTATAAATTTTTTTTTTTTTTCTAACCAAAATTTATGATAATGAATATTTGGTAAAAATTTTCTTTTAGTTGCATTCATTGCATGAGAACGATTATTGCCTTTTATAGTTTTTTTACCTGTTATTTGACAAATTTTAGACATTGATAAAATCCTATTTTTTTGAATTTTTTCTTATATTTTATTGAAATAATATGTTCATTAACTATAAATAGTTAACAAACATATTATCAAAAAAATATTAATTATTATTAATTTTTTTAATTTTAGATACAATTACCATTGCTGGTCTTAATAATCTCATATTAAGATAATATCCTTTTTGTAAAATTTCTAAAATATAATTTTCTTTTATTGTATCTGATTCTATAATAGACATTGCTTGATGTTTAGTTGGGTCAAAAGGTATATTAATTTCATCTATAATACTCACACCAAATTTTTTAATTAATACTAATAATGATTTTAGTGTTAATTCAATTCCTTCTATTATAGATAAATCAATATTATTTTTCTGTTTTTTTTTTAAATCTATAGCTCTTTCTAAATTATCTATTACTGGTAATAATTCATTGATAAATTTTTCTAATGAAAATTTATAAGCTTTTTCTATATCTAATAAAGCTCTACGTCTTATATTTTCAATTTCAGACTGAGAACGTAGTTTTAAATCCCATATATTACTTTCATTTTTTTTTAATTTATTTTTAAGTTCAATAATTTTAATTTTATAATTATTATTTTGTTCTATAAAATATTCAATATTATGTTTTTTACCATTTTCAGTTTTATTTTCATTTTTACAATTTTTTTCTTTTATATCATTATCTATATTTATATTATTTAATTTTTTATTATCATCTTTTTTTTCTATATTATTATTTTTAATATTATTTGATGATTGATTATTTTTCATATATTATCCTTATATAAGTTTTATATAAAATTTTAAAATAAATACTTATTATAAATAAATAATATATATTATTTTTTATAATAATAAATATTAAAAAATGTATTAAATAATTATAAAATAAATAATTTTATAAAATATAAATTTTAAATTAATCAAATATTATATTTATTTAATAAATAATAAAATTTTAATATATAAAAAAATATTTTCTTAAAAAATATATGTTATTTAATATGTTGATATTATCAAATATAAATACTATAATTAATGATATTTAATAATAAAATATTTTTATAATGGAAAAAAAAAATATATTATTTTTAATAAAAAAGTTTATCATAATTTTTTTATTAAAGAAAAAATTAATGCAGGTCTTGTTTTACAAGGTTGGGAAGTAAAATCATTAAGATTAAATAGAGTTAGTATTATTAATAGTTATATAAGTTTCTTATATAATAAAGTTTATGTTTTTAATTTAAATATTAATCCTATAAAAACAATTTGTAATCATATAAAATATGATAATAATAGAAAAAAACAATTATTATTACAAAAAAAAGAAATAGAATTATTAAAAAATTATATAAATTTAAAAGGTTTTACTGCTGTAGTTATTGGTCTTTTTTGGAAAAAATCCTGGTGTAAATTAACAGTTGCTGTTGTTAAAGGTAAAAGAAAATACGACAAAAGAAATATTATAAAAAATAAAGAATGGAGTATTAATAAATTACGTTTATTAAAAAAAAATATTTGAAAATTTATGGGGCTGATTATGGATTTGACAAAATTATAAAACTTGAAGAGCATGTCAAGGAACGGTAGGCCTTGTAAAAAAACCGTGCAATATAGCTGCAAATACTCAAAAATATGCTTTAGCAGCATAAAAAACTGCAGGAAGCCCTGTTTCTTATTATTTTTCTCTTTGATAAAAGTAAATAGGTCATAAAAAAGAGATCGTATATAATTAGTCTTAAAATTATATACTAAAGTAATAATTAGACTATATAATATAAAACTAAGTTTTATCAGTTTATATTAAAAAATTTTTATAAGATAAAACTAAACATGTAGTTCTGAAAGTGTAGTAATTTTGGACGGGGGTTCGAATCCCCCCAGCTCCAATTACTTTTTTTTTAATAAATAATAGTATTTAAATTTTTATATTTTTTATTAATTTGCGCTGGGATTTGGTTAAATATTTTTTTCGAATACGAATTGATTTTGGTGTAATTTCTACTAATTCGTCATGATTAATAAAGTCTATTGCTTCCTCTAATGATATTTTTTTTACAGGAATTAAATTAATAGGATTATCATTACCTGATGCTCTCATATTAGTTAATTTTTTATTAATTAAACAATTTACAGTAAGATCATTTGATTTATTATGTATACCTATTATCTGTCCTTCATAAACTTTCTCTCCTGGATTAATAAATAATTTACCTCTAGATTGTAAATTATGTAAAGCAAAAGAAACTGCATAACCTTCTTTATTTGCAATTAAAACACCATTATTTCTTGCTCCTATTACAGGATATTGGTTAACATCATAATGACTAAAGAAAGAATCCATTATACCAGTACCTGAAGTTATATTTATAAATTCACTTCTAAAACCAATTAATCCTCTACTTGAGATAATAGCTTCAATTTTAATTCTATTATTATAATCATCTAAAATAATATTATTTATAATAGCTTTTCTTTTACTAATTAATTGAATTATATTACCTTTTTTCTCTTGTTTAAAATCTAAAATTAATATTTCAAATGGTTCTTGTTTTTTACCATTAATTATTTTAGATATAATTTCAGGTTTAGATACGGATAGTTCAAATCCTTCTTTTCTCATATTTTCTATTAAAATAATTAAATGTAATTCTCCTCTCCCAGAAACAGAAAAAATATTATTATTTTTTGTTTTAGTTATTTTTAATGCAATATCATTTAAACATTCTTTATTAATTCTATTAAATATTTTATTAGATGTTATCTGTTTTCCTTCCATACCAGAAAATGGAGAATTATTTACATGAAATAACATACCTATTTTAGGATTTTCTATCTTTATAGGTGGTAAAGATATATAATGATTAATATCACAAATTGTATCAGAAATATTTACATCCTCAAATCCTGAACCAGCAATACCTATAATATCACCAGATTTAGCATTATCATTATAAATAGGGTTTAATCCTATATTAAATATAATATATAAAATTTTAGCTTTTATTACTTTATTATTTTTTTTAATAATATTAACATATTGATTTTTTTTAATATTTCCATTATTTATTAAACCAATACAAATATTACCTATATATTTATTATATTCTATTTGAGATATTTGCATTTGGAATGGTTTATTAATATCTCCTTTAGGAGAAGGAACATATTTAATAATAGTATTTAATAATATATCCATATTTTTTTTCATTTTATTAACATCATATCCAGAACTTCCTTTTAGTGCAGAAGTATATACTATTGGGAAATCTAATTGTTCATCAGAAGCATTTAAATTAACAAATAAATCAAATATTTGATTTATTACCCAATCAGGTCTAATAGAATTCCTATCTATTTTATTCACTACTACAATTGGTTTTAAATTGTAGGAAAAAGCTTTTAATGCAACAAATCGTGTTTGAGGCATAGGACCCTCCACAGCATCAACTAATAATAATACAGAATCTACCATTGATAAAACACGTTCTACTTCTGCGCCAAAATCGGCATGTCCAGGAGTGTCAATAATATTAATTTTATAATTTTTCCAAAAAATAGATGTATTTTTTGAAAAAATAGTTATTCCTTTTTCCTTTTCTAATACATTACTATCCATTATTCTATTTATATTAGAACTATTTTTAAATGTATTTTTAAAATAATCAGATTTTTGTAATAATTTATCTATTAATGTAGTTTTTCCATGATCTATATGTGCAACAATAGCTATATTACGTATTTTTTTCATAAAGAAATCCTAATAAAATACTATTTAAATTGTGTAAATTTTTTATTAATATATAATTAAATTATATTTAATAAAAATATTAACATTTTATGTTTTAATAATTGTAATTATATAAAAATAATGAATAATTTTAATAATATTAATTTTAGTTATAGTACTTTAAATATTAATACTTTAACTAATATAATTAATAATCGTGATATTGCATTTATTGGTTATTCTAATGTAGGTAAATCTACTATTATAAATATTTTACTTAACAAAAAAATAGCTTATGTTAGTAAAATTCCTGGATCTACATTATTTATAAATGTATTTGAAAATAGTAAAAAAAAAATACGTTTTTTAGATTTTCCAGGATATGGATATAATAAATTCATTAAAAAATATAAATTTAAATATTATAATATTTTACGCAAATACTTAAAATATAAAAATTCATTAAAATTAGTTATTCTATTAATTGATATTCGTAATTTTTTAAAAGAAATAGATTTAATAATTTTAAAAAAAATTATTTTTTATAAAAAACCAGTCTTATTAATATTAAACAAAACTGATAAAATATCTAAAAAAAATATACAAAACAATAAAATTAAAATAATAAAAATTTTAAAAAAAAAACTTAATAATTTATTTTTGAATAATATTAAAATAATTACATTTTCTTCAGTTAAAAAAAAAAATTTAAAAAAAATAAGACATTATATTAATTATTGGATATAATTTAAATATTAATAATAAATAGAATGACATACAAAATAAATTATAAATAATGTAAATTTAATTTATTAAACTCATATTTTTGAAATAAATATTTTAAATAATTTATTTTCGTTTTTTTTTTAAATTTGAAAAAATTAAAATAATTTACATCTAAAATGATATTAGTTTTAATTTTTGTTAATTTATGATATAAAAAAACTAATTTTTTATATTTTATCAATTTTTTTTTTATGTTATAACCTCCTCGAAAATTAGTATTATTAATATTATTTATATTTTTATAAATATTTTTTAAATTTCCTAATTTATTTATTAAATTTTGACTTATTTTATTTCCTATTCCTGGAACGCCAGGAATATTATCAATGGAATCACCACTTAATGCTAGTAAATCACTAATAAATTTTGGGTATACTCCATATTTTTTATATATCTCTTTCGGTCCAGAAATAGAATAATTGATAGGATTTATTATTTTTATATTTTCATTCACTAATTGTGTTATATCTTTATCTAAGCTAAAAATAAAAACTAAATAATTTTTTTGTTCTGCTATTATCGATAAAGTACCAATTATATCATCTGCTTCTATATTTTTTATAGATATAAAACTATATCCCATTGCCTGTATAATTTTTAATAAAGGTTTAATTTGTAAAATTAAATTATCAGGCATCTTGTTTCTTTTTGATTTATATTCATTAAAAATTTTTTTTCTAAAAGATTTACCTTTAGTATCAAATATAATTAAAAAATAACTATTTATGTTCATTTTTATAATCTTATTAAAAATTTTAATAAAACCATATATTGCACCAGTAGGATACCCTTTAGTACTAATTAAATTAGGTAAAGCATAATAAGCGCGATATAAACAAAATGATCCATCAATTAAAATTATTTTTTTTTTCATATTTTTAAATATACTTGCAAATATATCTTTTTTTTAAAAATTTCTATTTTTTTAAAAGTTTTTTTATTAAATTAATATAGTTTTGATAAAAATTATCATTATCACTAGTAAATAATCCAGAAATGTTTATTACAAATTTATTATTAATATATACATCTGGGACTAAATGTATATTAAGTTTTTCAACTATATCATATTCTTTTTCAAATAATGTTTTTGCTATATTGCTATTCCATGCTGCATCAAACATATTACCTGTAATTCCAGCTTTTCTAACAAAAATTCTTTTTATAGAATTATAATCATGAATAGATGATGTATTATGAATACCATCAAACATTGGTTCAATTATTTTATCTTGTACATTTAGCATTTTAGCAACAACCCAAGCATATCCTAATATAGTAGATAAACCTGATTCTTGCCCCATTTTGCTATAGTGAATTTTTATAATTTTTACATTTTTAGGTATTTTATTTTTTAAAGCTTTTTGATGACTACCTGTATAAAATTCATAACAATGAGAACATAGAAATGAAAAAAATTCAACTATAACTGGTTTTTTCCCAAATTCTTGAATAAATAATTGTTGTTCTTCTTTTGTTAATTTATCATACAAAGAAAAATTAGATAATGTATTAGATGCTAAACAATTATTAGTTGTAACTAATAATAAAAAGAACATACTAAAAAACAATATATATTTTTTTATATTTATCATATTTTTTATCACTCTTAATTAAAAAACATAATTTAATCTTATTATAAACTAATTAGTTATTTTAATAAAATTATTTTTCAAATAAATATGTTTATTATTTTTTTTAATATTTTAATTTTACTTTTTTTTTAAAAAATTAATTAGATTATTTATATCATTAGGTAATATTGAAAACAATTTAATATTTATATTAAAAAATGGATGCATAAATTTTAAATAACAAGCATGTAAAGCTTGTCTTTGAATAATTTTATTAATTTTTTTTTTATAAAAATTCTTAATTAAACAAATATTTTGAAATTTTTTATAAACTGGATCTCCAACAATACTATGATTTATATATGATAAATGAACTCTAATTTGATGTGTTCTTCCTGTGTGTAATCTAATTCTTAAATGAGTATGATTTTCAAAAATGTTTTTTATAAAATATTTTGTTATTGCTTTTTTGCCTAATGAATTAATCTGCATATAAATATTATGTTTTTTATATATACGTTTTATTGGATAATTTATTATTCCGTTAGTTTTAATTATTCCATATACAATAGCTTCATATTCTCTAATAATATTATGATTTTTTAATTCCTTTTTTAAAAATAAATATGAATTCATATTTTTTGCTATAATCATTAATCCAGTTGTATTTTTATCTAGTCTATGTATAATGCCTGCTCTAGGTATATCTCTTAAATCAGGATAATAATATAATAAAGAATTAAATAAAGTATTATTTTGATTTTTATTTGCAGGATGTACAACTAAATTAGTTGGTTTATTTATAACTAAAACATATTTATCATCATAAACTATATTTAAATTTAAATTTTGTGCCTTCCATATATTACTTTTATTTAAAATTAATATTTTAATTTTAATTATATCTTTAAAAAAAATTTTTTTTTAGGCATATTTATAATGCTATTATTTATTTTTACATTATTATTAATAATAATTTTTTTTATTTGTGATCTTGAAAACTGTATAATTTTTTTTGCAAGAAATATATCTAATCTGTTTTTATCATATTTTAAACAAACCTTAAAAATTAAATTTATATATTTCATATATTTAATATCTAGAATTTAATAATTAAATTATTATAATAATATATTATATTGTTTTTTTAAAAGAGAAAAATGAAAATTTTTATAAAAAATAAATTTTTTTTTATTAATATTTTAATCTGTATATTATTAATATTTACAACTAATTGTAAGTATTATTATACTTCAAAAAAAAAATACCACAAAACTTCTTTAAAACAAGAATATTTAGAAGCTATAAAAATTTTAGTTAGTAAAAAATATGAAAAAGCTTTAATTCAATTTAGTAATTTATATGTTAATTATCCATATAATATATATACTGAAAAAGTTTTAGTTTATTTAATTTATTTAAGTTATCTTAACAAAAATTTTTTAAATGTTTTAGAATTAACTGAAGAATTTCTGCAATCTTATAATAGTTCTCCATTTATAAGTTATATTCTTTATATTAGAATTTTAGCTGAAATGTCTTTAGATTCTAATACTAGAATACAAAATCTATTTAGAATAAATAGAAAAAATTGTAATCCCTTTTATACTCAATTAGCTATTAATGATACAGAAATATTTATTAAAAATTATCCTAAAAGTATTTATATTAATAATTTAAAACAAAAATTAATTATTATGAAAAAACGCGTAAGAACATTTGATTTAAATATCATTGAATTTCTTTTTAAAAAGAAAAATTATATATCTACAATTAATAGATGTTTAATTTTTTTAAAAGAATATCCTAATAGTATAGAAAATAATTTAATTAAAAAAATTTTAAAAGATTCATATCTTAAAATAAATATTAATAAATAATTTAAAAAACTTAATATTAAAATAATATTAAGTTTTTAAAATTTTATATCTAAATTTTTAATTAAAAATATTTTTTATATTTTACTAAAAAATTAAGTTATTATTTTTTAATAAATTATTAATTTTATTAAAAATATTAATTATTTTTACTTTCTTTTTTTTATCAATTAAAAAAGATAAATTATTAATATAATCTAAATACTTTTTAATATTGGCGATATTATTTTTTGAATCTGTAATTAAATTTATATATAATTGTGGATTTTTTAAAAAAAAATTTTTTAAAATAAATATATTTAAATCAGATATAGGTTTTGATAAAGTTAAAAGTTTATTAAATGATATTTTTGTTTTTATTAAAAAAGTACTATATATTAATGTGAAAAAATATTTTAATGATTCTACAAAAAAAACATATTGATCATGTTCTATTATATCCATAAATTTAATTTTTAATCCCCAAATTTTTATTTGTTTTAAAAACCAATGGTAATATTTTTTTTTACGGCCATAACAACATATTATAGATTCTTTAAATAAAAAATTTTTTTGATAATCAAAAAAATAATATAATCCTAAAACAGGTCCTTGATATATCTTTAATATTTTTGGAATAGATATTTCTTTTATAGGAGATAAATCAATTAAAATACAGTTTTTAGGTAAAAGTAATAACTTTTTAATAAATTTTTTAAAAAAATGTTTAGATATATCTAAAATAATCATTCCTATATTTTTAAATAAATTATTAATATTATTAATGTTTATATCTTTTTCTTTTATATATTTAATATCATATCCAGTTATAGTTAACATTTCTTTAAATAAATAACTAATTTTTTCATTGTGACTAATAATTAATATTTCTGTAAAATTAGGTTTTATTTTTTTAAATTTTTTTGTTTTTTCATAACAATATGATTCGTTAATTATACGATATAATATATCTTCAACAAATTTAGGAGATATTCCTTTTTTTTTTGCTTCTTTTTTTCTTAAATAAATGATATGTTTTTCTCTTTCTGGTACATAAATTGGAAGTCCATATTTATTTTTTATTACTCCTATTTTTTTTACTAGTTTTAATCTTTTTGATAAAATATCTAGTAATTTTATATCTAAAATATCAATTTTATTTCGTAATAAACTTAATTTATTTAACATATTTTTTTACAATTATATTTTATTAATATTATTTTATATTAAACGTAATTTAAGTATTGAATTTAACTCATCATTTATTTTATATAAAATAGTTTTTGTTGTTTGTAAACTTATACATCCATCTGTAACTGATATCCCATATTTTAATTTTTTATAATTATTAATACTTAAAATTTGGTTTCCTTCATTAATATAACTTTCTATCATGATACCCATAATAGAATTATTTCCTTCTTTAATTTGAGAAATTATTGAATTAATAACTACAATTTGTTTTTTAAAATCTTTATTAGAATTACCATGACTACAATCTATCATTATTTTTGGTTTTAATTTTACTTTTAATAAAGATTCTTCACATTTTATTATATCAGATTTATAATAATTAGGTTTTTCCCCACCTCTTAAAATAATATGACAATTTTTATTTCCTTTTGTATCAATAATACAAATTTTACCATTTTTATTTATACTAATAAAATGATGTTCTATAGAAGAAGCTTGAATTGCATTTATAGCTGAAAGAATATTACCATTTGTATTATTTTTAAATCCTACAGGAATTTTAACTGAAGAAGCTATTTCTCTATGTATTTGTGATTCAACTGTACGTGCTCCAATAGCGACCCAACTTAAAAGATCATCAAGATATTTTAATGTATTAGGATCTAAAATTTCTGTAGCTACTGGTATATGATTTTTAATTAATTTTATTAGTAATTTACGTGCTAAATATAATCCTTTATTTATATTAAAAGAATAATCCATATATGGATCATTTATTAATCCTTTCCAACCCAAAACTGTTCTAGGTTTTTCAAAATATACTCTCATAACAAGATATATATTATTACTAATTTTAGAAAACATTTTTTTTAAATATTTACTATATTCTATTGCTTCATCAATATTATGAATAGAACAAGGTCCACAAATAATTAATAATCTATGATCTTTACCTGAAATAATATTTGATATAATAGAGCGTGAATTTAATATATTATTTTTAATATCATTTGTAATTGGTAATGTATTTTTTAATTCTTTTGGAGTTATTAAATATCGTTTATTTTTAAAACAAATTTTTTGCATAATAAAATATCCAAAAATAAAAATATTATTGCATGAAAATAACATATTTATTCTTTTGAATTCAATTTAATAATTAAAATATAAATATAAATTTAATTATTTGATAGTTAAAATATTAAAAAGTTTCTTTATAATAAAAAATATATATTTTATCTAAAATTATATTTAGAAGGTAATAAATGAGTAAATTAATAAAAAAAAATACAATAGAATCAATATTATTAGATAAATTTGCAGAACATGCTTATCTAAACTATTCTATTTATGTAATTTCTGATAGAGCACTACCTCATATTGGTGATGGCTTAAAACCAGTACAAAGAAGAATTATATATGCTATGTTTGAATTAGGATTAAAATCATCATGTAAATTTAAAAAATCAGCTAGAACAATTGGAGATGTTATTGGTAAATATCATCCTCATGGAGATGTAGCTTGTTATGAAGCAATGGTTTTAATGGCGCAACCATTTTCTTATAGATATCCTTTAATAGAGGGACAAGGTAATTGGGGATCGCAAGATGATCCTAAATCATTTGCGGCAATGAGATATACAGAATCTCGTTTAGCAAAATATTCTGATATATTATTAAATGAAGTAGAAAAAGATACTGTAAAATTTATACCTAATTTTGATGGGACTTTATTAGAACCTAAAATATTACCAGCATGTTTACCAAATATAATTTTAAATGGATCAACAGGAATAGCAGTAGGAATGGCAACAGATATACCTCCTCATAATATTAAAGAGATATCTAATGCTATAATAAAGTTAATTGATTATCCCAAAATTAAATTAAATGAAATTTTGAATATTATTCAAGGTCCAGATTTTCCAACTGGAAGTGAAATTATAACACCTAAAGATGAAATTTATAAAATATATGAAAAGGGTAGAGGTTCTATTAAATTAAGAGCAGTATGGAAAATAAAAGATAATACAGTAATTATTACATCATTACCATATCAAATTTCTGGAATACGTATTATTGAGCAAATTACAACACAAATGAGAAATAAAAAATTACCAATGATTGAAGAAATAAGAGATGAATCTGATTATGAAAATCCAACTAGAATAGTCATTGTAATTCGTAATAATTTTAATTATTTAAAAATTGAAAAAATTATGTATCATTTATTTTTTATTACTGATTTAGAAAAAAATTATCGTATTAATTTAAATATGATAGGTTTAGATCATAAACCAGCTGTAAAAAATTTAATAGAAATATTATCAGAATGGATTTTATTTAGAAAAAAAATAATAAAAAAACGTTTAAATTTTTATTTAAAAAAAATTAATAAAAGATTACACATAATTAAAGGATTATTAATAATCTATTCTAATTTAGAAGTTTTTATAAAAATTATTCGTTTTAATTTAAAACCGCATGCTATTATTAAAAAAAAATTTAATCTTACTGATATACAAATAGAAACACTACTTAATTTCAAATTACGTTCTATTTCATTTGTAGAAGAAAAAAATTTAATAAATGAGAAAAAAAAATTGGAAGTAGAACATAAAAAAATTGAAAAAATATTATTTTCAGAAAAAAACATAAATTTACTTTTAAAAAAAGAAATTTTATTATCTTCTAATAAATATGAAAATCCTCGTCGTTCAATTATTAAAAAAAGAAAAGAAGCAAAATTATTAAATGAATCTGAATTAATTTTAAGTGAACCTATTACAATTATTTTATCTAAAATGGGATGGATTAGATGTGCTAAAGGTCATACTATAGATCCTTTAAATTTAAATTACAAATCAGGAGATTCTTTTTTAATTTCAGTAAAAGGGAAAAAGAATCAAACTATAGTAGTTTTAGATTCAAAAGGACGTAGTTATAGTATTGATTCTTTTTCCTTACCTGCAGCTCGTAGTCAAGGAGAACCTTTAAATGGAAAATTAAATATTCCACAAGGATCTGTAATTAAAAGTTTATTAATGGAATCTAATAATAGGGAAATAATTTTAGCTTCTAGTTCTGGTTATGGTTTTATATGTAAGTTTCATGATTTAATTGCTTGTAATAGAAATGGAAAATTATCTATTAATTTATCAGATAATGCTGAAATATTACCACCATTAGTAATTAAAAATAAAAATTTTAAAATATTAACTGTATCTTCTTTAAGTAAATTTTTATTATTTTCTATTAATGAAATTTCTAAACTTTCTAGAGGTAAAGGAAATAGATTAATTTTTATTAATAATAAAGATTTTATTCAAAAAAAAGATAAATTAAAATGGATATTTCTTATTAATAAAAATTCTATAATTTATATAAAAACTAATAATAAAGAATTTAAATTAAAATATCAAGAATTAAAAAATTTTTTTGCAGTTAAAGGAGGAAAAGGATTTTTATATAAAAATATTAGAAATATTAAAGATGTTTTTTTAAAATAATACAATTTAGTTATATAAAAACATTTATATAAACTATTAAATTAGTTAAATAATAATGTGTTATTCATGTTATAATATGCATAAGTTAATTTCAAACTATAAAAAAATAATAATTTTATGTAAGTAAAATTATTTTATATTTTAAATTTTTTATAATTTTTTTTTAAAATTTTTATTTAAAATAAAAAAACTTCATTTATTTAATAATTTAAATAAATCAAATATTTCGATTTAAATAATAAAATCATTGTTATATATTTATTTCATAAAAATTATAAATATATTTATTCATATTTTTATATTTTAAAATTTTAGGTAGGTTTAACAATATGAGAGTATTGAAATTTGGTGGAACATCTTTAAAAAATGCAGAAAGATTTTTATTAGTAATTAACATCATGAAGATTTATCTAAAAAATGAACAGGTAGCTGTTGTTTTATCTGCTCCTGCAAATATTACAAATATTTTAGAAAACATGATAGAAAAATCTATAAAAAAAAAAAATTATAAAATAGACATAATTTATATCCAAAAATTTTTTATAAATTTAACTAATAATTTAAAAAAAAATATAAAAAATTTAGATATTTATACTATAATGTATCGTATAAACAAAATTATAAATAAGATAGAAAAATTTTTATGTGGTATTAATTTACTTAATTATTGTCCTCATATGATTAAAGCAAAAATTTTATCACAAGGTGAAAAATTTTCTATTCTTTTATTAGAAAGTTTATTAAAAATAAAAAAATATAAAATATTTGTAATTTCTCCTAAAAAATATTTATTAGCATATGGAACTTATTTAGAATCAACAATAGATATTGACTTAACTTTTAAAAATATTAAAAATATTAATTTATTAAATATTAATGTCATATTAATGCCTGGATTTTCTGCTGTTAATGAAAAAAAAGAAACAGTATTATTGGGGAGAAATGGTTCTGATTATTCAGCTGCAGTATTATCTGTTTGTTTAAAAGCTAAATGTTGTGAAATTTGGACTGATGTTAATGGTATATATACAGCTGATCCTAATTTAGTATCAAATACTCATTTATTAAAATTTATTACTTATAGAGAAGCTCTAAAATTAGCATATTTTGGGGCTAAAGTAATTCATTATAAAACTTTAGCACCCATGTTACAAAATAATATACCTTGTGTTATTAAAAATATTATGAATATAAAATCTACTGGAACTTTAATTAGTAGTTTTGATAAAAAAAACAATATTTTACCTAAAATAAAAGGAATTACTGAGTTAAAAAATATATCAATGTTAAATATTAATGGTGATAAAAATAAACAAATTAAAAATATTATATCACGAATATTATTTTTTATATTTAAACTGAATATATCTATTTATTTTATAACTCAATCTTCTGAAGATTGTAATATTAATATTTTAATTTTAGATCAAGATGTGAATAATTTAAATATTTTATTAAAAGAAGAATTTTATTTAGAATTAAAATATAATTTAATTAAATCAATTAAAATAATTAAAGAATTATCATTAATTACATTAGTTGATAATAAAATTAAAAATTCTACAAATTTAATTTCTAAATTTTTAAATATTTTTAAAATAACAAATACAAAGATATTTACTATATCACAAAATATTTTTCAAAATTATATTACTGTTGCTATAAAAGGGAAATATGCACAAAATATTATTAAAATAGCACACAAAATATTATTAAATAAAGAAAAAATATTAGAAATATTTATAATAGGTACTGGCGGTATTGGTAGTACTTTATTAAAACAAATTGATCAAAATAAATATTATTTTAAAAATAAAAACATTAATTTAAAAATCTGTAGTATTATTAATACAAAAGTTTTTTTATTTAATAAAAATGGAATTAGTATCCAAAATTGGAAAAAAGAAGCTAGTAATACTAATATTTATAATAATTCTGGTAATATAATAAAAAATTTATTGTATCAATTTAAACAACATAAATTTATTAATCCCGTAATTATTGATTGTACTTCTTCACAAATAATTGCAGATAAATATATAGATTTTTTATATCATGGGTTTAATATAATTGCTACTAATAAAAAAGCAAATTCTTCTTCGATGGAATATTATAAACAAATACGTTTAACAGCAAATCAATTACATTTAAAATTTTATTATGAAACTAATGTTGGAGCTGGATTACCAGTAATTAATACATTACAAAATATAATAAAAATAGGTGATAAACTTAATAATTTTATTGGAATCTTATCGGGTTCACTTTCATTTATTTTTGGTAAATTAGAAGAAGGTATTCCTTTATCAAAATCAATCATAATGGCTAAAGAAATGGGTTTTACTGAACCAGATCCAAGATCTGATCTTACTGGAATAGATGTAGCTAGAAAATTACTTATATTAGCAAGAGAAATTGGTTTAAATATCGAATTAAATGATATTAATATTGAATCTATTATACCTAATACATTTAATAAAAAAAAGTCTCTTAAAGAATTTTTAAATTCTTTATCAGAGTTAGATATAATTTATACAAAAAAAATTCAAGAAGCAAAAAAAAATCATCAAGTATTACGTTATATAGGTAGTATAAATTCACAAGGTATATGTAAAGTAAAAATTAGACAGATTGATAATAATCATCCTTTTTTTAAAATAAAAAATGGAGAAAATTCTTTTGCTTTTTATACTAATTATTATCAACCATATCCATTAATTTTAAGAGGATATGGAGCAGGAAATAATGTTACTGCAGCAGGAGTATTAAATGATTTATTACGTTTAATTTAATTAAATTATAAGGAATTATTATTTATGATTAAAATTTATTCTCCTGCTTCAATCGGAAATATAAATGTAGGGTTTGATTCTTTAGGAATTGCATTATCAAGAATAGATAAAGGTTTTTTAGGAGATTTTATAACAATTTCGTCATCTAAAAAATTTATTTTAATTAATAAAGGTCTTTTTTTAAATGATTTACCAAAAAATCATCATGAAAATATTATTTTTCATTGTTGGGTTAAATTTTGTAAAAAAATTGGGAAAAAAATTCCGGTAAAAATAATTTTAGAAAAAAATATTCCTGTAGCATCAGGTTTAGGTTCTAGTGCCTGTTCAATTGTTGCATGTTTAAAAGCAATAAATTTATTTTGTAATAATCCATTAAATAATATTGATTTACTAAAATTAATGGGAGAATTAGAAGGATTATTATCTGGCAATATACATTACGATAATATTGTTCCCTGTTTATTAGGTGGTATGAAATTAATATTAGTTATTAATAAAAATAATTTAATTATTCAAAATATTCCAATTTTCAGAAATTGGTTCTGGGTTATAGCATATCCGGGTATTAAATTATCTACTTTTTATTCTAGGAAAGTGTTACCAAAACTATATAAAAAAGAAATTTTTATTAAACAAAGTCAATATTTAGCAGGTTTTATTAATGCTAGTCATACTAAACAAGAATTATTAGCATCAAAATTAATGAAAGATTTTATTGCTGAACCATATAGAAAATCTTTTATACCTAATTTTGAAAAAGTTTCTTATACAGCAAAAAAATTAGGTGCATTAAGTTATGGAATTTCTGGATCTGGACCTACTGTTTTTAGTATTTTTAATAATTTAAATATTGCATATAATATGGTGGATTGGTTTAAAAAAAATTATTTAAAAAATAATACAGGTTTTGTTTACATATGTAAAATTAATAATATAGGTACTCAAATTATGGAGCAAAAATGAAATTTTATAATCTTAATTTTCATGAAGAAAAAAAAAATTTTAGTCATGCTTTAAAAAAAGGTTTAGGGAAAAAACAAGGTTTATTTTTTCCAATAAATATACCAAAATTAAATAATAAAATAATTAAAAATATATTAAATCTTAATTTTATAGATAGAAGTAGTTATATAATTTCACTTTTTTTAAATAAAAAAGAAATTTCATTAGATGAATTAAAAATAAAAATAAATAAAGCATTTAATTTTCCTATATTATTAAATATAATTGATAAAAATCTTGCTTGTTTGGAATTATTTCACGGACCTACTTTAGCATTTAAAGATTTCGGTGTACGTTTTATGGCACAAATGTTAAATTTTTTTAATAAAGGAAAAAAAATTCTTATTTTAACTGCTACTTCTGGTGATACTGGTGCTGCGGTTGCTCATGCTTTTTATAAAATGCAAAATATTGAAGTTGTTATATTATATCCTTATAAAAAAATTTCTATTTTACAAGAAAAATTATTTTGTACATTAGGAAATAATATTAAAACAATTGCAATTAAAGGTAATTTTGATGATTGCCAAAAACTTATAAAAAAAGTGTTTAATGATAAAGAACTTAAAAAATTATTATATTTAAATTCTGCAAATTCAATTAATATTAGTAGATTAATAGCACAAATATGTTATTATTTTGAAGCTTTTTCACAAATTCCTTTAGATCAAAAACAAAAGAAAATAGTATTTTCAGTTCCTAGTGGAAATTTTGGTAATTTAACTGCTGGATTAATAGCCCAAACAATGGGATTACCTATACATAAGTTTATTGCTGCAACTAATATTAATGATACAATACCCAGATTTTTAAAAACAGGGTATTGGAAACCTAAAAAAACGGTGTCAACATTATCTAATGCAATGGATGTTAGTATTCCTAATAATTGGCCTAGAATTATAGAAATTTTTAACCAAAATAATTGGGATTTTAAAAAATTAGAGTCTTTTCCAATTACAGATATACAAACAACTAATACAATAATAAATTTTTATAATCAATATAAATATATTTTAGAACCACATTCAGCTGTAAGTTTTTGCGCATTAAAAAAACAAATTTTAAAAAAAGATACATTTAATATATTTCTTGGTACTGCTCATCCAGCTAAATTTCAAAATTATGTTTATAATACACTACATAAAAAAATTTTATTACCTAATATTTTAATTAATTGTTTAGAAAAAAAAAATTTATCCTATAAATTATCTAATAATTTTTCTTATTTAAAAAAATTTTTAATACAAAATTACGTAATATAACATATTCTTAAAAAGAAGAAATTAATTATGATAATCAATAAATTAATATATAATCCTCAATATTTTATAATATTTCAAGTTTTTGCTATAACTATTAGTTCTATAATGATATTTATTTCCTCTTTTTTAGGAGGTCGTTCATCCGGATTAGATAAACAAATACCATTTGAATCTGGAGTTTATTCCTATGGTAATACTCAAATTAAAATACACATTAATTATTATTTAATAGCAATATTTTTTATCATATTTGATGTTGAATCTTTATATTTATATTTATGGGCTGTTACTATTAAAATAGTAAAATTAGAAGGTTTTTTTGAAGGTATACTATTTATTTTTACTCTTTTAATTACTTTA
This sequence comes from Enterobacteriaceae endosymbiont of Donacia vulgaris, assembly GCF_012568445.1. NCBI lineage: Bacteria > Pseudomonadati > Pseudomonadota > Gammaproteobacteria > Enterobacterales > Enterobacteriaceae > Enterobacteriaceae endosymbiont of Donacia vulgaris. The sequence continues at coordinate 382,363 of NZ_CP046190.1, read as the reverse complement.
TTTTATTTATTTAAAATGAAAGCTTTAAATTGGCAATATAAAAATATTTAATTATATAAAATACTATATACATATATACGAAAATGAAATATATTCTAAATAAAATTCAAAACAATAAAAAAAATTACCCTCTAGAAAATAAAAAGAATATTAATATAGATCCTTTAAATGATCAAATTAGTAAAAATATTTTTTTAGGTAATTTAAAAAAAATTACAAATAAAATTATTAATTGGGGGAGAAAAAATTCTTTATGGCCTTATAATTTTGGACTATCTTGTTGTTATGTTGAAATGACTACATCTTTTACATCTATTAATGATATTTCAAGATTTGGTTCAGAAGTTTTAAGAGCATCTCCTAGACAAGCTGATTTTATGGTAATTGCTGGAACATGTTTTTTAAAAATGGCTCCTATTATACAAAGATTATATGATCAAATGTTAGAACCTAAATGGGTAATTTCAATGGGGTCTTGTGCTAACTCTGGAGGAATGTATGATATATATTCTGTAGTACAGGGAGTAGATAAATTTTTACCTGTAGATATTTATATACCAGGATGTCCTCCTAGACCAGAAGCTTATATACAAGCATTATTATCATTACAAAAAGCTATAAATTATGAAAGACGTCCTTTATCTTGGGTTATAGGCGATCAAGGTGTTTATAAAGCTAAATTTGAAAAATCATTAAATAAACATTTAAATGTTAAAAATATTAAATTTAAATCAATAAAAAATATATAGTATTAAAAAATATTTATAATAAGGTCTATTTATGCATAATATTTTTGATGATGTAATTAAAAAAATAGGAGAGATACATAACAAATCTTTTTTTCAGAAAAATACAGAACCTATTATAAATGAGTTAAATAAAAAGTTTAATTTTAAAGATTTTATTATACAAAATAATCTTAATCATAAAATTCCTTTTACTATTTGGATTAAATCAAATGATTTAATAAAATTTATCAAATTTTTTTTAGAAATAAAAAATCCATATAATATGTTATATGATATGCATGGTATAGATGAAAGATTACATTTTAATAAATTTAAATTAATGAAAAAAATGGATTTTTCATTATTTTATCATTTAATATCTATTAATAGAAATTCTGATATTATCATAAAAATCCCTCTGAAAGAAAAATTTCTAAATATTAATACTATTACAAATTTTTTTCAAAATGCAAATTGGTATGAAAGAGAAATTTGGGAAATGTTTGGAATTAATTTTATTAATCATCCTTCTTTATCACATATTTTATTACCCAAAAATTGGGATAATGGTTATCCTTTACGTAAAGATTTTCCTTCTCGGGCAACTGAATCTATGCCTTATATATTAACAAAAAATAAATATAGAAAAGATATTAAATCTACTCAATTTAAACTAGAAAATAATAATATACCTATAAAAAATAAAATAAATGATTATATGTATTTAAATTTAGGACCAAATCATCCTTCAGTACATGGAGCTTTTAGACTAATTTTGCAATTATCTGGAGAAGAAATTATACAATGTATACCTGAAATTGGATATCATCATAGAGGAGCAGAAAAAATAGCTGAACGTCAAACATGGCATACATATATTCCATATACTGATCGTATTGAATATTTAGGCGGTTGTATAAATGAAATGCCTTATATTCTTGCAATTGAAAAATTAGCTAATATTATTATAACAGATAGAATTAAAGTTATTAGAATAATGTTATCTGAATTATTTCGTATTAATAGTCATTTATTATGTTTATCTACTTTTATGCAAGATTTAGGTATAATGACACCTATATTTTTAGTTTTTACTGATAGACAAAAAATATATGATATAATTGAAGCTATTACAGGAGCTAGAATGCATCCTGCATGGTTTAGAATCGGAGGTTTAGCACAAGATTTACCTAATGGATGGGATATTTTAATAAAAAAATTATTAAATTGGTTACCTAAAAGGTTAAATATATATAAAAAAATAGCATTGCAAAATAGTATTTTAATATCTAGATCTAAAAATATAGCATTTTATAATCAGAAAGAAGCAATATCTTGGGGAATTACTGGAACGGGTTTAAGAGCTACTGGATTAAATTTTGATGTTCGTAAATGGCGTCCTTATTCTGGATACGAAAATTTTGATTTTGATATCCCTATAGGTCATAACATTAGTGATTGTTATTCAAGAATTTTATTAAAATTTGAAGAAATTTGGCAAAGTTTACGTATTATTACACAATGTCTTAATTATATGCCTGCAGGAGAATATAAAGTTGATCATCCTTTAACAACTCCACCTCCTAGAGAAAAAATGTTAAACCATATAGAAACGTTAATTCATCATTTTGTCCAAGTATCTTGGGGCCCATTAATACCTGCAAATGAATCATTTCAAATGATTGAAGCTACTAAAGGAATTAATAGTTATTATTTAATTAGTGATGGTAGTACAATGAGTTATCGAACTAGAATTAGAACACCTAGTTTTCCTCATTTACAACAAATACCATCTGTTATTCAAGGTAGTCTAATATCAGATTTAATTACATACTTAGGAAGTATTGATTTTGTTATGTCTGATGTAGACCGTTAAAATATAATTTATGAAAAAAATAACTAAAAATATAAATATATCTTTAAGTAAAGAAGAATTAAAAATAATTAATAAAATTAAAAATCATTATGAATATAATAATGCAGCTATTATTGAAATATTAATATTTTTTCAAAAAAAATATGGATGGATATCTGATGATATTATTATTAATATCTCTAATATTTTAAATATAAATCCTTCTGAAATTGATAGTATAGCTACATTTTATAGTCAAATTTTTAGATCACCAGTAGGTAAATATGTTATTAAATATTGTGATAGTGTTGTTTGTTATATAACAAAATATGAAAAAATATTAAAATATATTGAAAATAAATTACATATTAAACCAGGACAAACAACTTCTGATAAATTATTTACTCTAATACCTATATGTTGTTTAGGACATTGTGAAAAGAGTCCAGTTATAATGATTAATGAAAAAATTTATACTTCATTATCTATTAATTATATAAATCAAATATTGGATAATTATATTAATGAAAATCATAAATCCCAATCCGGAAACACATCCTCTAACATGGCGTATTAATAAAAATAAAACAATATTTTTAAAAAAATATATAAAACAAGATGGTTATCAAAGTTTAAAAAATAGTTTATTAAAGAATACTCCTCAAAATATAATTAATATTATTAAAAAATCGAAATTAAAAGGTAGAGGTGGGGGAGGATTTTATACTGGATTAAAATGGAGTTTAATACCACCTAAAAAGCATAATAAAGAAATTCGTTATTTTTTATGTAATGCTGATGAAATGGAACCTGGAACATATAAAGATCGTTTTTTAATAGAACATATTCCTCATCAATTAATAGAAGGTATAATAATTAGTGCTTTTGCTATTCAAGCAAATAAAGGATATATTTTTTTAAGAGGTGAATATATAAATTGTTTAAATATTTTAAATATAGCAATAAAAGAAGCTTATAGTGTTAATTTTTTAGGTAAAAATATATTAAATAGTAATTTTACTTTTGATTTATACCTTCATACTGGAGCGGGAAGATATATATGTGGAGAAGAAACAGCATTAATTAATTCTTTAGAGGGGAAACGTGCAAATCCAAGATTTAAACCTCCATATCCAGCTATAGTTGGTTTATGGGGTAAACCAACATGTATCAATAATGTTGAAACGATATTTAATATACCTGGTATAGTCAAATATGGCCCTGATTGGTACAAAAAAATATCTAAAAGTAAATATGATACTGGTACAAAACTGTTCGGATTTTCTGGAAATGTAAAAAATCCTGGATTATGGGAATTACCTTTTGGCATAACTGCTCGAGAAATTCTAGAAAAATATGCAGGAGGGATGAAAAAAGGTTTTATATTTAAGGCCTGGCTACCAGGTGGTGCTGGAACTGGTCTATTAACACAAGATCATTTAGATTTACCAATGGATTTTATAAATATCAGTAAAGCAGGTAGTAGATTAGGTACAGGAATATCTTTGGCTATAGATAATAGCATTAATATCTTATCTTTAATAAAAAATTTAGAAATTTTCTTTGCAAGAGAATCTTGTGGTTTTTGTACTCCTTGTAGAGAAGGTTTACCTTGGATTGTTAAAATACTAGATAATTTAGAAAAAAAAAGAGGTTCTAAAAAAGATATTTCTCTTCTTAAAGAAATAAGTCAACAATTAACAAATGGAGGTTCTTTTTGTGCTCATGCCCCAGGTGCCATGGAACCTTTAAATAGTGCATTAAAATATTTTTTGCATGAGTTTGAATATGGAATTACTAAATAAAATTTTTATATAAAATATTTATTTATAATATTTTTAAATTAAAGAATTGATATATACTAAAATAAGATTATGGAATTTATATTATGATTAATATCAATATAGAAGGTCAATTATATAAAGTTAATGAAAAAGATAATTTATTAAAAATATGTCTATCATTAGGTTTTAATTTACCATATTTTTGTTGGCATCCAGTTTTAGGTAGTATAGGTTCATGCCGTCAATGTGCAATAAAACAATATGATAATTTTAAAAAAAAAAATGGACATATAATTATGTCCTGTATGTCTTCTCCTATCAAAAATTCATATATATCAATTAATGATAAAGATTCGATTAATTTTCGTAAAAAAAATATTGAGTTATTAATGTTAAATCATCCACATGATTGTCCTATATGTGATGAAGGAGGTAGTTGTCATTTACAAGATATGACTGTTATGACAGGACATAATATACGTAGATATAATTTTACTAAAAGAAAATATAAAAATCAATATTTAGGACCATTTATATCACACACAATGAACCGTTGTATTACATGTTATCGTTGTTTAAGATTTTATAAAAATTATTCAGATGGAAAAGATTTTAATGTTTTTGGTTCAAAAGATAATATTTATTTTGGGAGATATTTAGACGGTAAATTAAAAAATCCTTTTTCTGGTAATTTAATTGAAATATGTCCAACTGGAGTTTTTACTGATAAAACATATAATATAAATTATGCAAGAAAATGGGATCTCCAATATGCTCCTAGCATTTGTCAACACTGTTCGTTAGGATGTAATATTTCTGTAGGAGAACGTTATGGACAATTATCTAGTATACAAAATAGATTCCATGAAAAAATAAATCATTATTTTCTTTGTGATAGAGGTTATTTTGGTTATGGATATCTCTTTTTAAAAAATAATCCTATTAAAATAATATATTATAAAAATAATAAAAAATTTGTTTTAAATGATAAAAAAATTATCAAAAAAATTGCTAATTTAATATCAAAATCAAAAAAAATTGTAGGAATTGGCTCTCCTAGAGCTAGTGTAGAAAGTAATTTTATTTTAAAAAAATTAGTCGGAAAAGATAATTTTTATTTAGGTATTTTAAAAAATGAACAAGAACAAGTTAATTATATTATTAAAATATTACAAAATAAAAATATATATTTCCCTACATTATCTGAAATAGAAAATCATGATGCTATTTTAATATTAGGGGAAGATTTAACAAATACTAATCCTAGAGCCGCTTTAGCAGTAAGACAAGCTGTAAAAAATCATTTGGATATTAAAGAACATAAAAATATTCCTTATTGGAATTTTGATGCAATTTTAAATTTAAGAAATCAATCTATTAATCCATTAATTATTACAAGTAATGACAAAACATCATTAGATGATATTGCTTTATGGAATTATTATGCACCGACTCTTAATCAATCTAAATTTGGGTTTATATTAGCTGATTATATTAAAAATAATAATATTCATTTTTCTTTAAATGATAAAAAATTAAAAAATAAAATTTTCAAAATAAAAGAAATATTATTAAATGCTAAAAAACCTTTAATTATTTCTGGAACTGGTGCTAGTTCTATAGAAATAATTTCGGCATCTTATGCTATTACAAAAGCATTAAATGAAAAAAAAAAAAATGTAGGTTTATTTTATGTCTTAAATAAAGTAAATAGTATGGGAGTAAATTTAATTAAAGGAAAATCTTTATGTGATTTATTTATAAAAAATCCATCTAATAATTTTAATATAGATATAATTATTATTATGGAAAATGATTTGTATTTTTATGAAGAAAAACATAAACTAAATAATTTTTTTTCAAAAATTCCGAATATAATTGTTTTAGATCATATTTTTACTAAAACTATGCAAAAAGCTCATATAATATTACCAGTATCAAATTTTATAGAGAGTAATGGTACTGTAATTAATAATGAGTGTAGAGCACAACGATTTTTTCAAGTATATAAACCTTCTTTTTATAATAAAAACAATGATAGAAAATCTAGTTGGAAATGGATATATAAAATTTACGCAAAATTAAAAAATTTGAATAATAAAATTACTTTAGATAGTATTATCAAAAAATGTGAAAAATACATTCCAATATTAAATGGTATTAATTTAACAGCACCTTCTACTAATTATAAAGTATATAATAGAAAATTTGCAAGATCTCCCGCTAGATATAGTGGAAGAACATCAATATTTTCTAATATTGATATACATGAACCACAACAACCAGAAGATATTGATACTATTTTTAATTTTTCTATGGAAGGAAATTATAATTCAAATATTAATTTAAAACATATACCATTTTTATGGTCTCCAGGATGGAATTCTTCTCAATCATTATATAAATTTCAAAAAGAAATAGGAGTATCATCAAAATATGGATCTACAGGATTTAAAATTTTACAAAAAAAAAACTATGTAGTAAAAATAAAAAAAGATAATCATAATTATGAATATATTTTATCTAATAAATTAATAATTATTGCCCATCATACTTTATTTCATAGTAATAGTTTAATACAAAAATCTCCTTTAATACAAAAATATTTTCCTTATCATTATGTTTTTTTTAACAAAAAAGATGCTAAAAGATTAGAAATTTTAGATAATAATTTAATTGAATTACATTGTTTAAATAATTTTTTTATATTAAAGGCATGTATTTCAGAATTTTTACATCAAGGATTAATTAGTATACCATTAGGAGTAAAAAAAATTCCATTATCTTTGTTAGGAAAATCTATTGAAAAAATAAAGGTATTAAAATGATTTTATTTTCTTGTTTAAATTCTATAAAAATAATTTATTTATTAAAAATAATATTAATATTATTATTATTAATAATAAGTGGAGCTTTCTTAAGTTTTACTGAAAGACGTATATTAGCTTTATTGCAAAATCGTTATGGTCCTAATAGAGTAGGATTATATGGATGTTTACAAATATTAGCAGATATGATAAAAATTATTTTTAAGGAAGATTGGACACCGAATTTTTCAAATAAAATATTATTTAATATTGCCCCCATTATAGCTTTTAATACATTATTATCTGTATTTGCTATATTACCAATTACTCCTCAATTAATGATATCCAATCTAAATATTGGAATACTTTTTTTTTTTATGATGGCTAGTCTTTCAATTTATTCTATTTTATTTGCAGGATGGTCTAGTGGAAATAAATATGCTTTATTAGGGTCAATTAGAGGTGTTGCACAAATAATAAGTTATGAAATTTTCTTAGGTTTATCCGTTATGGGTATTATCTGTCAAACAGGTTCTTTTAACCTTTTTGATATAGTTTATTATCAATATAAGAATTATTGGAATATAATTCCTCAATTTTTTGGTTTTATAGCATTTTTTATAGCTTCCATTGCATTATGCCATAGATATCCTTTTGACCAACCAGAAGCAGAACAAGAATTAATTGATGGTTATCATATTGAATATTCTGGAATGAAATTTGGTTTATTTTTTGTAGGAGAATATATTAATATAATAGTATTATCTTCTTTAATTGTAATTTTATTTTTTGGAGGATGGTTAGGACCTTTTTTACCTCCTATTATATGGTATTTAGGAAAAACTATTATTTTTATAATGTTATTTTTTTTAATTAGAGCATCATTACCTAGACCTCGTTATGATAACGTAATGTATTTTAGTTGGTTTATATGTTTACCATTAACATTAATTAATCTTATTATTACTGCATTTTTTGTAGTATTCAAATAATTATATTTTAAAATAATCATGAAAATAAAATTTTTTTTTATTGCTTTAATTAGTCAAATAAGAAGTATTTTTTTAGTCTTTATGAATCTCTTTAATAAAAGAGAAACTATAATGTACCCAGAAGAAAAAATTTATTTACCACCAAGATATAGAGGAAGAATTATATTAACATCTGATTCAAATAATAATGAACGTTGTGTTGCTTGTAATCTTTGTGCAGTTTCATGTCCAGTTAGTTGTATAACATTAAAAAAAGGAATAAATAAAGATGGTAGATCTTACCCAAAATTTTTTAGAATTAACTTATCTAGATGTATTTTTTGTGGTTTTTGTGAAGAATCATGTCCTACAGGAGCAATACAATTAATTCCAGATTTTGAATTATGTGAATTCAATAGAAAAGATTTAATATATGAAAAAAATGATTTATTAATAAATAATCAAGGAAAATATTTAAAATATAATTTTTATGATATTTCAGGAGTTAATATAAAAAATAATCCTAATAAAAAGGATAAATGTTCAAATATCGAAGTAGATATAAAAAATATATTACCATAATTTTAATTTTAAAAAAGGTATCTCATATGGAAATCATATTTTATATTTTAGGATGTATATCTATAATTTTTACATTTTTAATTATTATTAGTATTAATCCTATCTATACATTATTATATTTTTTAATTTCACTAATTTCAATATCATGTATATTTTTTATTTTAGGAGATTATTTCGCCGGTTCATTAGAAATTATTATTTATGCAGGAGCTATCGTTATTTTATTTATATTTGTTTTAATGTTCTTAAATTATAAAAATATTAAATTAGAAGAAAAAAAATTTTTATTTAAAAAAATACTGTTTTTAATTACTATATTCTTTCTTAATTTATTATTTTTAATATTTATATTTTATATTTTAAAAAATTTATATAATAAAAAATATATTGTTATGAATTTTATTAATATAATTGATATAGGAGTAAATTTATTTACAAACTATAAAATAATTATTGAATTAATCTCAATACTTTTATTATCTGGTATAATCATTGTTTTGCATATAGGTACAACAAAAGAATAATAAAAATACTTTTAAATTTTATAAAATAGAAGAATATAAAAATGATACCTTTATATTATGTTTTAATACTTATAATTGTAATATTTATTATTGGATTAATAGGAATAATAATTCGAAATAATATGTTATATATTTTAATTTGTACTGAAATCATGATCAATGCTTCAGCATTATCATGTATAATTTCTGGCAATTATTGGAAACAAACGGAAGGAGAAATTATGTATATTATATCAATTAGTATTTCAGCAATAGAAACATGCATAAGTTTAATTTTATTAATAAAATTATATTATTATAAAAATAATATTAATGTTGATTCAATTAGTGAGATGAAGGGATGAAATTTATTTTTTTAATTATTTTAATGCCATTAATTAGTTTTTTAATATTATCATTATTTTCAAATTATTTTAATAAAAATCAAATTTCAATTATTGGAGTAAGTTTTATTGGAATAAGTGCATTTCTTACACTCATTATAGGATATATTTTTACTAAAAATAATATTTTATTATATAAACAATCTTTATGGGAAATATTAAAAATTGATAATTTATATATTAATTTTTCTTTATGTTTAGATAAATTATCATTAATTATGTTAATAATTACTACATGGATAGGTTTTTTTATACATGTTTTTTCAATTTGGTACATGCAAAATAAAGAAGGGTACTCTAGATTTTTTGCATATACAAATTTATTTATTGCAAATATGATATTATTAATATTAGCTGATAATTTTATTCTAATGTTTTTTGGATGGGAAGGAGTAGGAGTATGTTCTTATTTATTAATAGGTTTTTTTTATAAAAAAAATTTAAATGGGTTATCCGCTATAAAAGCTTTTTTAATTACTCGTTTTAGTGATATTTTTTTAATTATTGGTATTTTTTTAATATTTAAAATATTTAATACTCTAAATTTTTCAGAAATATCATATTTAATCACATCTTCTTATATTTATTATAAATCATATTATTTAAAAATTATTGCAATAATGTTAATTATTGGATCATTAGGAAAATCAGCTCAATTTCCATTAAATACATGGTTAATAGATGCTATGGTAGGACCAACACCTGTATCTTCACTTATACATGCAGCTACTATGGTTACAGCTGGTATTTATTTAATATTACGTAATGATTTATTATTTTTAATGAATAATCATATACTTTTTTTAACTAGTATTATTGGTGCAATAACATTATTAATATCCGGTTGGGCTGCATTAATTCAAAATAATATAAAACGTATTTTAGCATATTCAACTATGAGTCAAATTGGATATATGTTTGTAGCGCTAGGAATCCATTCATTTCATGCTGCTTTATTCCATGTAATATCACATGCTTTTTTTAAAGCACTGCTTTTCTTATGTGTAGCATCAATTATTAGTGCATGTAAAAATGAACAAAATATATTTAAATTAGGAGGATTAAAAAAATATATTCCTTTTATATATTACTGTTTTTTACTTGGTTCTATATCTTTAGCGTCTTTTCCTTTTCTCACAATGAGTAGTTTTACTAAAGAAAAAATATTATATGAAATTTTAATAAATAAACAAATAATTTTATTTATTATTAGCATAATAGGTAGTATTTTTACTTCTTTATATACTATACGTATGATTTATATTATTTTTTATGGTAAAAATCATATTTTACCTATTAATACAGGTAAAAAAAAATTTACACATAATTTCCCATTAATAATATTAAGTATATTTTCTAGTTATATAGGAATAAAATTATTACCAACAAAAAATAGTATTTTATTACCTTATAAAATATTATTAATAAATAATAATTATAATCATATATTAGAAATTACTTCTATAATAATATTTATTATTAGTTTTATACTATATATATTTTCTGTTCAAAAAAATAATTTTAATGATAATAATTATTATTATAGATTTTCATTTATAAACAATTTTTTTTTAAATGGTTGTTATATAGATTTTATGTATAAAAAAATTTTTGTAAATATTTTTAAAAAAATATTATTAATTATAAAAAATGATCCTATTTCTAAATTTATAGATTTGTTAACAATAAAAATAATAAATCAAATAGGAAATATAATATTAATCAGTCAAAATGGATATATTCGTTGGTATATATCATCAATATATTTAGGAGTTATATTTATCATACTATATTTAATAGTATTAGTTAATAATTAACATTAATTTTATAATAAAATTCATATTTATATAGAAAATATTAAAATATAATTAGGAAATCTTATGTTATTACCATGGTTCATATTAGTTCCTTTTATTAGTGGTTTAATTTGTTGGCAAAGTGAAAAAATAAATTTTAAGTTACCTCGATGGATATCTTTAATTTCTATGAGTTCTATTTTTCTTTTATCAATTTTAGAATATTTGATATATAAAATACATTTACATGAAAAATTATTATTTATATATCCTATATGGATATCAGAATATATATTTAATTGGATGCCTAGATTTGGAATAAATTTTCACTTAGCAATAGATGGATTATCATTATTAATGATTAATCTTACTGGTTTATTAGGTGTAATGGCTGTTATATGTTCCTGGAATGAAGTTAAAAAATGGCATGGTTTTTTCCATTTAAATTTATTATGGATTTTAAGTGGAGTTATTGGTGTATTTTTATCTGTAGATATGTTTTTATTTTTTTTATTTTGGGAAATTATGTTAATACCTATGTATTTTTTAATATCTTTATGGGGGCATAAAAGTAAAAAAGGACATAGTAGAATAAAAGCTGCTACTAAATTTTTTATTTATACACAATCGAGCGGTTTATTAATGTTATATGGTATTTTATCTTTAGTTTTTTTAAATCAAAAATTAACTGGTATATTAACTTTTAATTATAATATTTTATTAAATAATCATTTACATTTAAAAACAGAATTTTTAATAATGCTATCTTTTTTTATTGCTTTTGCGGTTAAAATGCCTACTATTCCCTTTCATGGCTGGTTACCTGATGCACATAGTCAAGCTCCAACGGCTGGGTCAGTTGATTTAGCAGGTATTTTATTAAAAACAGCTGCTTATGGTTTATTAAGATTTGTTTTACCATTATTTCCTATATCATCTTTTAAATTTTCATTTTTTGCAATATTATTAGGAATTTCTGGCATATTTTATGGTTCATGGATGGCTTGTATACAGTCTGATATAAAAAAAATTATAGCATATACTTCTATATCTCATATGGGTTTTATTCTAATGGGAATTTATAGTCATAATAAATTAGCTTATCAGGGTGTCATTATACAGATGATTTCACATGGAATTTCCGCTGCAGCACAGTTTATTCTTTGCGGACAAATATATGAAAGATTAAAAACAAGAAATATTAAATTAATGGGAGGAATTTGGGATCAAATAAATACATTACCAGGATTGTTTTTATTTTTTGCTCTTGCTAGTATTGGTATACCTGGTACAGGAAATTTTATAGGTGAATTTTTAATTTTATTAGGAACTTTTCATACATATCCTATATGTTCAAGTATTGCTTCTTTAAGCTTATTATTTTCTAGTATTTATTCATTAAATATGATGCAAAAAATTTTTTATGGTCCTAAAACTAAAATAAATATTTTTATGAAAAAAATGTTTATAAGAGAAAAAACTATTATTTTTATACTTGTAATTTTATTATTAATTTTAGGTTTTTATCCACAAATTATTTTAAATATATCAGATTCTCCTATAAATAGTATATATAATAGAATTATGTTAAATAATTAAAATAAAATTTATATTAAATTTTAAATAGAATAGAATTCTTTATGACTAAATTATTAATGCCTTTAATTACTATTATTACATTATTGATATTATTATTAATTAAAATATCATTTAAAAGAAAAAATTTAACAAGTTTAATTATTACAATTTTTGGATTTGTATTAATAATAATGTCTATTTTATATACTAAAAATAATAATTTTCCAATAAACTATTTATTTTTAAATGATACCTATTCCATTTTTTATACAATAATATTAATTTGTAATAATATTATAACTTGTTTGATATCATATAAATGGTTATCTACTTTAAAATGGAATAAAGATGAATTTTATATATTGATGATAATAGCTACAATTGGGAGTATAGTTTTAATAAATGCAAATAATTTTATTTCTATGTTTTTAGGCATTGAATTAATATCTATTCCTATTATTGGATTAATAAGTTTTGATATTAAATCAAAATATTCTTTAGAAGCTAGTATTAAATATGTAATTTTATCGATAATAGCATCATCATTTATGATTCTTGGAATATCTTTTATTTATTTAGATAATGGAAGTTTGAATTTTATATTTTTATTAAATCATTTTTTAATTTATAATAAATTTTTAATACATTATTTAACTATAATTGGATTTTGTTTAATTATTACAAGTTTATTATTTAAATTATCAATAGTACCATTTCATTTTTGGACTTCTGATGTTTATCAAGGGGCACCCACACCTGTAACATTATTTTTAACTACATTTAATAAATCATCTGTTTTTATATTTTTAGTCAGATTTTTAATATATTTTACTGTAATTAATAATAGTAAAAATTTTTTATATAATATATTAATTTTATTATCGATATTATCTATAATATTTGGTAATTTGATGGGAATTAAAACAAAAAATAATATTAAACGGTTACTAGCATACTCATCTATAGCACATATTGGTTATATGCTTACAATTTTAATTTATAATCAAAAATATACAAAACATATTTTTGCATTAGAAATGATGGAAATATATATAATTAGTTATATAATAAATAATTTAGTTGTTTTAGGAATTATTAGTTTATTTACAAGTTTACATGATCAAGAAAAAAATACAGATAAATTGTATTATTATCGAGGATTATTTTGGTATGATCCAATTATTACTTTTATATTAACAATTATGTTATTTTCTTTAGCTGGTATTCCTTTAACTATAGGTTTTATATCTAAATTTTATTTAATAGCATTAAGTATAAAACTTAAAATATGGTATTTAACAATTTTTATTATATTAGGAAGTTCTATTGGATTATATTATTATCTACGTTTTATTATTATTTTATATTTACTACCATCTAAAATAAATAAAAATTGGTATTTTAAAAAAATACAGAATAAAAATTATTATTTTTTTATTAAAAATTTATTTTTGTTATTAACAATAACAACAATTATATTGGGTATATATCCTGAATTAATTATTAAATGTGTAAAAAATTTAGTTTAGCAAAGTATTTAAACTTTTATTTAAAAGTTGAAGTATATTTTTTTATTATTTTTAATAATAATTTAATTATTAAAAATAATAAAAAAATATACAAAAAATACTTAATAATTTTAGTAAAATCTTGTATCCAAGTAGATATAATTTCACCAAAAAAATACCCAGTAATAGTAAAAAAAAAAGTCCAAATAAAAGCACCAAAAATATTTAATAAAAAAAATTTTATATTAGAGATATTTGCAATACCTATTGTAATAGGACTTATTAATCTAAAACCATAAATAAATCTTGTAATAATAATAAATATATAAGGATAATTTATAATTAATTTACGATATTTTTGAATTTTAAAATTATAATTTTTAAAAATAAATAAAAATTTTTTACTATATTTTTTACCTATAAAAAATAATATTTGATTACTTATTACAGAACCTGTAATAGTAATAATAATAATTTTATGTAAAAATAATATTTTTTTATGTGCTAACATTCCAGCAAAAACAATAAATGTTTCCCATTCAATTAATGATCCTAATAATACAATCAAATAACCATATTGATTTATTATTTTAGTTGTATTTATATTAAACATATTTTATATCACATTTATAAAATAAATATTTAATATTTTATATTTATTAAAAAAATACAATATCTCGGTGAGAAGGGGATTTGAACCCCTGATATGTTTCCATATACATACTTTCCAGGCATGCGCCTTAAACCACTCGGCCATCTCACCATAATTTATATAATAAATATTGTCAAAATATTAATAATATATTAGTATTATATACTATGTTAAAGAAAAAAAAATTAAAATTTAATTTTTTATTTTACGATTACGAAACTTTTGGATTAAATCCTAAAAAAGATAGAATCGCACAATTTGCTTGTATACGTACTGATATTAATTTAAAAATAATAGAATCTCCTATAGTTCTTTATTGTCAATTACCTAATGATTATTTACCTGATCCTAAATCTATTATTATCCATAATATAAGTCCTTATTTAGTAAATTTTAAGGGATTAAAAGAAAATAAATTTGCACAGTATATTAATAAAATATTTTTATATCCTAATACTTGTATTTTAGGATATAATAATATTAATTTTGATGATGAATTTAGTAAATTTTTATTTTATCGTAATTTTTATGATGCATATAGTTGGTTTTGGAAAAATAATAATAGTAGATGGGATATATTAAATTTAGTTAGAGTATGTTATGTATTAAGACCAAATGGTATTTTATGGCCAAAAAAAAATAATATACCAATATTTAATCTTCAAAAAATAGCTTTATTAAATAATATAATAAAACATCATAATGCACATGATGCTTTATCTGATGTATACGCTACAATATCTGTTACTAAATTAATAAAAACTAAACAACCATTGTTATATGAATATTTTTTAAAATATAGAAATAAAAAAGAAATAATAAAAATTGTAAATTTTGCAAAAATTCAGATTTTAATTCATATTAGTAATATTTACAAAAATAAAAATAATAATATAAATTGTATTACACCTTTATTTTGGCATCCAAAAAATAAAAATATATTAATTGTATTTAACTTAATAAAAAACATAAATAGTTTTTTAGAAATGTTAAAAAATAAAAATCAATTAAATAAAGAAAATATTTTTTCATATATAAAATTTATTAATTTTAGTAAATCTCCATTATTAATGCCAATTAATATTTTAAAAAAAATAGACATTCAAAGATTAAATTTTAATATTATGTTTTATTTTAATAATTTTATAAAACTTAAAAAAAATTTTTTTAAAATAAAAAAAACTATTAAATTAAATTTAATTAATTTTAATCAAACATATAATGAAACAAATATCTTTAATGTAGATGAACAATTATATAAAAATTTTTTTTCAAATATTGATGTATGTAAATTTCAACAAATAAATAATAAAAATTTTATTAATATAAATATGAACAAAAATTTTTTTAAGGATCAAAGAGCTAATATTTTATTATTAAAATATAAAGCAAGAAATTTTCCATTTATTTTAAATAAAATAGAACAAAAACAATGGCATAGATATCAAAAAAATATTTTCAATAAAAAATTTTTAGATAATTATATTTTAGAAATTGAAAAACTTTTAAAAAATCAACTTTGTAAAAAAAAAATTTTAGTATTACAAAATTTACTAAAATATACAAAATATTTTTATAAACAACTAATATAATATATGTCCTAATTTTATATTTTTAGTTTTTAAATATTTATAATTATAAAAATTATAATTTATAATTAAAGGAATTCTATCTATTACATTTATACCTTTTTTCTTTAAAATATCTATTTTATATGGATTATTAGTTAATAATTTAATATTTAAAATACCTAATATTTTTAATATATTTACACAAGAAAGAAAGTTTCTTTCATCTGCATGAAAACCTAATGCAAAATTTGCTTCTACAGTATCTAGTCCTCGATCTTGTAAATTATATGCTTTAATTTTATTTAAAAGTCCAATATTTCTTCCTTCTTGTCTATGATAAATTAATATTCCACAATTTTCTTGAGAAATTTTTTCTAAAGATAATTGCAATTGAAAACCACAATCACAGCGTAAACTAGAAAAAACATCTCCTGTTAAACATTCTGAATGTATTCTTGTTAAAATAATTGAATTTTTATATATTTTTTCTAATCCATATATTAATGCAATATGATTTTTACCTGTATTTATCTCTTTAAAACCTATTATCATAAATTCTCCCCATTTTGTAGGGAGTTTTGCTCTAGATATTTCTTTGATATTCATAATATTTTACCTATAAAAAATTTAAAAATTTTATAAAAAACAATATTTATTAAAATATTTTATTAAAAAAATAATATATTTAAAATATTTTTATTAAAGAAATAATTTATTATATTGAATTTTTTATTAAAATAATTTATTTATATAATAAACTATTATTTTTAGGAATTATATGAATTTATTAAAGTCATTAACGACAGTTAGTATAATAACATTATTTTCTAGATTATTAGGTTTTCTTAGAGATAGCCTTATAGCTAAAGTTTTTGGTGCAGGAATTTATAGTGATTCTTTTTTTATAGCTTTTAAAGTACCTAATTTATTACGTCGTATATTTGCAGAGGGAGCATTTTCTCAAGCTTTCACTCCAATATTAGCAGAATATAAAAATAAAAAAAGTAAAAATAACACAAAAAATTTTATTGCTTCTACATTAGGTATATTAATTATTATACTATCTATAATAGTAGTAATAGGTATATTATTTTCTTCTTTAATTATTTCTATTATTGCTCCTGGATTTGTTAACACAGATTATAAATTAAAACTTACAGTAAAAATATTAAAAATGACTTTTCCTTATATATTATTAATATCATTATCCTCATTAGCTAGTTCAATTTTAAATATTTGGAAAAATTTTTTTGTCCCGGCAGTAACTCCTATTTTATTAAATATAAGCATGATTTTATTCATTATTATATTTCCTAATCTTTTAAATCCTTCAATTCTAATTTTAGCATGGGCTGTTTTAATTGGTGGTTTATCACAAGTTTTTTATCAATTAATTTATTTAAAAAAAATAAATATGTTGATTTTTCCTCATTTTAAAAATTTTGATAAAGGAGTATCAAGAGTTTTTAAAAAAATGGGTACAGCTATTATTGGTGTAGCAGCTACACAAATATCTTTACTTATTAATTCTGCTTTTTCATCTTTTTTAATTACAGGTTCTATTACTTGGATTTATTATGCTGATCGTTTAATGGAATTACCTGTAGGTATGTTTGGAATAGCATTAACAATAGTTTTATTACCAGCTTTAACTGATGCTTTTACTCAAAATAAAGAAAAAGAATATAATCAATTAATGGATATAGGTTTACGTTTATGTTTTTTATTAATAATACCTAGTGCTTTAATTTTAGTTTTTTTATCAAAACCATTATTAATTTCTTTGTTTCAATATGGAGCTTTTACATATTTTGATGTATTAATGACTGAAATAAATATTATTATTTATTCAGTAGGATTAATATTTTTAATAATTGCCAAAGTATTAGCCATTGGATTCTATGCAAGACAAGATGTCAAAACACCTGTTAAAATTAACATAATTGTTTTAATTATTACTCAATGTCTTAGTCCTTTTTTTATATTTTTTTTACATCATATAGGATTTCCTATTGCTATATGTTTTGCCGCGTTTTTAAATGTTATTTTATTATTTAATAAATTAGTTAAAAAAAATATTTATAAACCAGAACCAGGATGGTCTAATTTTTTATTTCGTATTATTATTGTGACACTTATTTTAAGTCTAATTTTATTATTTATATCAAATATAATGTCTGAAAAATGGTTAATTTTATCTTCTTTTAAAATACGTATGTGTTACTTATTAAGTATTTGTTCTACAATTTTTATATTATATATATTTATATTATTTTTATTAGGGTTTCGTTTAGAAGATTTTTCTTTAAAAAATATAGTAAAATAATTTATTATTTTAAGAAAAAATATAATTTATATTATTAATTATTTTAATATTTAAAAATAAATAGATATTATTTATATAATAAAAATAATAATAAAAAATCATTAATATTTTACTTAAAACATTTATAAATTATTTAAATAAAATTTTATACATTAAATTCTTTTTTATTTTTATCTATTAGAATATATAAAAAAATCTATTTTTAGGTTATTATAATATGATAATGAAAACAAAATTATTACATTTAAAAAGTCATAAAAGTAATTATAAAGGTTTATATGTAACGAAAAATGCATTTCTACAAATAAATAAAATAATTCAAAAATATAATGATAAAAGGATAAAATTGTGTTTAAAAAAATCTGGTTGTTTTGGTTTCAAATATAAAATTGTATTGATTAAAAAAATCTTTAATAATGAAATTATATTTAAAAAAAAAAATATATATATTTTTGTAGATAATAAAGACATTATTTTTATTGATGGAACTGTTATTGATTTTATACAAAATAATTTTAATCAATCATTTGAATTTTATAATAGTAAAATTAAAAATTTTTGTGGGTGTAAAAAAAGTTTTAATATTGATTTAAAAAAGAATTAATAATATGCATAATAATTTAAAATATTTAAGAAAACAAAAAAAAATATACAAAGAAGGATTTTCTACTGAATTAAAAAATGAAAAATTTATTCCTGGTATTAATTTAGATGTAATATATAAAATATCTAAAATTCGTAATGAACCAAAATGGATGTTAAATTTTAGATTACAAGGATATTATTCATGGATAAATCAAAAAGAACCTCATTGGTTAAATGGTTTTTACGAAAAATTAAATTATCAAAATTATATTTATTATTCAGCTCCATTAAATAATTTAAAATTAAATAATCATATTAAAAATAAATATTTAACATCTGAAGTAAAAAATACATTCAATAAATTAAATATTCCTATTAATAATAATCCTAATATAGCTGTAGATGCTATTTTTGATTCTGTTTCAGTTATTACAACAAATCAAAAAAAGTTATTAAATAAAGGAATTATTTTTTGTTCTTTAAACGAAGCTATAATAAATTATCCTGAATTAGTTAAAAAATATTTAGGTTCTGTTGTTCCTGCTAATGATAATTTTTTTGCAGCATTAAATGCTGCTGTCGCTTCTGATGGGACATTTATTTATATCCCTAAAAATACGTGTTGTCCTATAGACTTATCTACTTATTTTAGAATTAATGAAAAGCAAATTGGACAATTTGAACGTACTATTTTAATTGCTGATGAAAATAGTTATCTTAATTATATAGAGGGTTGTTCTGCTCCCATTAGAAATAATTCTCAATTACATGCAGCTGTAGTTGAAGTAATTTTACATAAAAATGCTCAAGTTAATTATTCAACAGTACAAAATTGGTTTTCAGGAAATTCTAAAAATAAAGGAGGAATTTTAAATTTTGTAACTAAAAGAGCAATATGTAAAGGTGAAAATAGTAAAATGTCTTGGACACAGTCGGAAACAGGAGCAGCAATTACTTGGAAATATCCTAGTGTTATTTTAGAGGGGGATAATTCTATAGGAGAATTTTTTTCTGTTTCTTTGACAAATGGAAATCAACAAGCTGATACTGGTACTAAAATGATTCATATAGGTAAAAATACAAAATCTAAAATTATCTCTAAAAGTATTTCTACTGAAAATAGTAAAAATACTTATCGTGGATTAGTATCAATTAATAAATTAGCAAAATATTCTCGTAATTTCACACAATGTGATTCGATTTTAATCGGTTCTAAGTGTAGTGCTCATACATATCCTATTATCAATATATTAAATAATACAGCACAAATTGAACATGAAGCTACTACTTCAAAAATTGAAGAAGATCAAATATTTTTTTGTTTACAAAGAGGATTAGATCTTGAAAATGCTATTTCTCTTATTATCAATGGATTTTGTAGAGATGTTTTTGTTAAATTTCCTTTAGAATTTGCAGTTGAAGCGCAAAAATTATTGTCTATTCATTTAGAAGACAGCATAGGATAAAAGAATATATTTAATAATAATTAAAAAGAAAATTATGTTAAAAATTAAAAATTTACATGTTCATATAAATAATAAAAATATTTTAAATGAATTTAATTTAAATATTTATCCTGGAGAAATACATGTAATTATGGGACCTAATGGTTCAGGAAAAAGTACTTTATCATATATATTAGCTGGTAAAAAAGGATATATTATTTCTAAAGGAAAAATATTTTATAAAAATGAAAATTTATTATTAATAGAACCTGAAATTAGGGCTAGAAAAGGAATTTTTGTATCTTTTCAATATTTAATTGAAATACCAGGAGTAAGTAATAATATATTTCTATTTAATTCTTTAAAAGCAATAAAAAAATACAAAGAAAAAAAAAAATTAGATAGATTTACTTATAATAATATTATAAATGAAAAATTAAAAATTTTTAAAAAACCAAAAGATTTTTTACAACGTTTTGTAAATGTTGATTTTTCAGGAGGTGAAAAAAAAATCAATGATATATTTCAAATGTTTGTACTAGAACCAGATTTATGTATATTAGATGAAATAGATTCTGGATTAGATATTGATGCATTAAAATTAGTATGTAAAATAATTAATATTATGAAAAATACAAGTAGATCATTTTTAATTATTACTCATTATAGTCGTATTCTTGATTATATAAAACCTAATTTTATTCATATATTATATAATAAAAAAATTGTAACATCAGGAGATTTTAAGATTATTTCTTATTTAGAAAAATATGGATATGGATACTTTAATGGAAAATAATATTTACAAACAACTAAAAAATATTTATCAATTACATACAAAATCTCATTTTTCTAAAAAATCGGAGATTCATTGGTATAAAATAAAAAATTTATTAAAAAAAAAAATAGATAATAATCAGAAAAATTTTTTTAATTATATTAATAATAATATTTTAACCAATAATCAAAAATTATTTATAAATATACATCAATTAAAAAATTTTTTATTTAAAATAGATGCTGTTATATTATTTTTTATTAATGGCAAGATAGATAAAAATATTAGTAATATAAATAATTCATATTTTTTAATAAATATTAGTAAAATTAATAATATTAATTATAAAAATTATTTTTTTAAACATAATATTTATTCTCACTTATCTGAATCTTTCACGAAAGAAATTATATCTATAAATTGTACAAAATCTGTTTATAATAAACCTCTTTATTTAGTATATTTTAATGTAGGTAATAAAAATAAAAAAATTTTTATGTCTAATTATAGAAATTATATACATATAAATAATATTTATCCTATTACTTTAATAGAACATCATATTAATATAAATCAGTTATATTTTAATAATATTTTTAATACTTTTATTTTAAGTAATAATGCTAAATTAGAATATTATAAATTTATCACAAATGAAAATAATAATAAAAATTATTGTACTATTAATAATGATTTTTATTTATATAATAATGTGTTTTTGAAACAATATGATTTATTAATGTCTTCTAAATATATAGAACAAAACAATAGATTTAAATTTATAGGTCAAAAATCCAAATTAATATATAAAAGTATATCATTAGCTAAAAATAATAATTTAATTAATATAAATAATTATGTAGAACATGAAGAAGGAAATTGTTGTAGTATTCAAAAACATAAGGCAATTACTTTAGATAATTCTACTATAAATTTAATTAGTTTATTAAAAATTAATAAATTTGCTATAAAAACAGATGGACAAATAAATTATAGTAGTTTATTATTAAGTAAATTATCAAAAATAAATATACAACCAGGGTTAGATATTTTAAATAATAATGTAAAATGTACACATAGTGTTTTTACAGGAAAAATAGATTATAATCAAATTTTCTTTTTTCAAATGAGAGGTATAAATTTTCAAAAAGCATATAGTATATTATATATGTCATTTATACTAGATTCTTTAAAAGAAATTTATAATGATAATTTAAAAGAAATTTTTTTAAAAAAAGTATCGTGTTATTTGTCAATAGAGAATTTTTTTCATGAGTTTTAATATAAAAAATATTAGAAAGCAATTTCCAATTTTATTTAATAAAATTAATGGTAATAAATTTATTTATTTAGATAATGCTGCTACTGTCCATAAACCTAAAAAAGTAATTTCTGCATTATATCATTTTTATAAAAATGAATATTCTTCAGTAAACCGAGGTATATATCATTTAAGTATTAATTTAACCAATAAAATGGAAAAAATACGTAGTGAAATTGCAACATTTATTAACGCAAAATATTCTGAAGAAATAATTTTTACTAAAAGTACTACAGAAAGTATTAATTTAATTGCAAATACTTGGGGTTTAAGTAATATATTACCACATAATAATATTATTATTTCTGCAATGGAACATCATTCAAATATTATACCTTGGAAAATATTATCTCAAAAAATAGGGTTTGCTATACGGATAATACCATTAAATGAAAATGGAGATTTAAAATTAAATAAAATTAATAATTTAATTGATAAAAATACTTGTTTAATTTCAATTACATACATTTCAAATGTTTTAGGAACTATTAATCCTATTAAAAAAATAATTAAACTAGCTAAAAAAAAACATATCATAACTGTAATAGATGGTGCACAAGCAATTGCAAATAAAAAAATTGATGTTCAAGATTTGAAGTGTGATTTTTTTGTTTTTTCTGGTCATAAAATTTTTGGTCCTACTGGTACAGGTATTTTATATGGCATACAAAAAATATTAGAATTAATGCCTCCATGGCAAGGAGGAGGAGGTATGATCACAGATATATATAAAAATAATTTTATTTGGGAAAAAGTTCCTTGGAAATTTGAAGCTGGTTCTCCTAATATATCTGGAATTATAGGATTAGGTACTGCAATCTCATGGTTTACATCATTTGATATAAAAAAAATTATAGAACATAATAAATTTTTAACAAACTATACTTTAGAAAAACTTAATTCTATCTCGAATATTAAAATATACGGGAAAAAATATTTTAGTAAAAATAGAATAGGTATAATTGCATTTAATCTAGGAAAATTCCATTCTTATGATATTGGTAGTTTTTTAGATCAATATGGTATAGCTATTCGTACTGGTCATCATTGTTCTATACCAATTATGCAATATTTTAAAGTTACATCAATGTGTAGAATTTCTTTTTCTATCTATAATAATATAGATGATGTTGATTTTTTTATAGAAAAATTAATTTATATAAATAAATTATTAAAAAAATAATTATGTCATATATTTTACCTAGTAAAAATGAAATTAAAAATAATTTAAAAAGTTGTTATAATTGGGAAGAAAAGTATTTATATATAATTGAATTAGGGCATCAAATACCGATTTTATCTAAAAAAGAATATTCTTTAGAAAATTTTATTCCAGGATGCCAAAGTAGAGTATGGGTTAAAATTAAAGTTACTACAAATAATTATGTTAAATTTAAAGGAGATAGCGATTCTTCCATTATTAAAGGACTATTAACAATAATTTTTATTTTTTATAATAAAAAAACTTATAATGAAATTATAACTTTTGATATTCAATCATGTTTTAAAAAATTATATTTTAATAAATATTTAACTAATTCTAGAATACAAGGTATTAATATAATTATAAAAAATATTATAAGTAAATTAAAAAAAATAACTTATAATTTACAAATAAATAAAAGTAATATAGAAAAAAATAAATTTTAATATTTATTAAATAAAATAATTTAGGAAATATAAATTTTATGAAAAAAACAAAAATAGTGTGTACTATAGGACCTAGTTCTGAATCTGAATATATTTTATCTAATTTACTAAATTTAGGTATGAATGTTGCTAGATTGAATTTTTCACATGGTAATCATAAGGAACATCAAAAACGTATTGATACTTTAAAAAAAATTATAAAAAAAACAGGTAAAAAAGCAGCAATTTTATTAGATACTAAAGGTCCTGAAATACGTACTATGAAATTACATAATGGAAAAGACGTATATTTAAATACTGGAGAAAAATTTATTTTAACTACTGATCAATCTATTATTGGTAATAATAAATGTGTTGCCATTACTTATTCAAATTTAATTAATGATTTAAAAATAGGAGATAAAATTTTAATAGATGATGGGTTAATTTCAATGAAAGTATTAAATATAATTAATAATAAAATAATATGTAAAATATTAAATAGTGGTAAATTATCAGAAAATAAAAGTATTAATTTACCTGGAATATCAATAAACTTACCTTCTTTATCAGAAAAAGATAAATATGATTTAATTTTTGCATGTAAAAATAAAATAGATTATATTGCAGCATCTTTTATACGTAAAAAACAAGATATTATAGAAATAAAAAATTTTTTAAAAATACATAATGGTAATAATATTCAAGTTATAGCAAAAATTGAAAATCAGGAAGGATTAAATAATTTTGATGAAATATTAGAAATTGCTGATGGTATAATGGTAGCTAGAGGTGATTTAGGAGTAGAAATACCTGTAGAAAATGTTATTTTTGCTCAAAAAATGATAATTAAAAAATGTAATTATTTTGGTAAAATAGTCATAACTGCTACACAAATGTTGGATTCTATGATTAAAAATCCTAGACCAACTAGAGCAGAAGCTGGTGATGTAGCTAATGCTATTTTAGATGGTACAGATGCAGTAATGCTTTCTGGAGAAAGTGCTAAAGGTAAATATCCACTAGAAGCTGTATCTATTATGTCTACAATTTGTGAAAGAACTGATATTACTATGACTAATAGAATTAATTTTTATGATAATACAGATATGAGTATTACTGATGCTGTATGTCGTAGTGCAGTCGAAATAGCAGAAAAATTAAAAGCTCCTTTAATAATTGTAGCTACTCAGTTAGGAAAATCTGCAAAATCAATAAGAAAATATTTTCCTAAAGCTATAATTTTAGCTTTAACTACAAATAAAAAAACTGTTAAACAATTAATTTTAAGTAAAGGGATAATAACTACATTAGTAGATAAAATCTCATCTACAGATGATTTTTATATTATAGGGAAAAAAGTAGCTTTAACTAGTCGATATGCTGTAAAAGGAGATGTTATTGTAATGGTTTCTGGTGCTTTAGTACCTAGTGGAACAACTAATACAACTTCTGTCCATATTATATAATATTAAAATCTTTAATTTAAATTAATAAAATTTTAGATTATTAAATAAAATTTCTAAAATATTATTTTTTTCTAATTTTTTCAATAGAAACATGTAAATTTTTAATTAAAATATTAATTTCTTCTAAAGTCGTAAATCTTCCGAAAGAAATACGAATAGAACATTGGATTAATTGATTAGTTAAACCTAAAGATTTTAAAACATGAGATATATTATGTTTATTTGAATTACATGCAGAAGAAAATGATATAACAATATTTTTCATTTCTATCATAAGAATTTTATTAAAAATATTTTTAAAACCAATGTTAATTATATAGGGAGAACTATTTTTTAAACTACCATTTAAGTATACTCCTGAAATATTTTGAATTCCATCCCATAGTTTATTTTTTAATATTTCTATTCTTTTTTTTTCTTTTTCTATTTCATTATTAGCAAGATTTAATGCTTTTGATAAACCAATTATTTGATGAGGTGCTAAAGTTCCTGATCTTAATCCTTTTTCTTGCCCTCCTCCATGTAATAAAGGTGTTATAATTATTTTAAATTTCTTTTTTTTTATATATAACACCCCAATTCCTTTTGGACCATAAAATTTATGTGAAGAAAATGATAATAAGTCAATATTTATTTTTTTTAAATTTAATTTATATTTACCAACACTTTGTGTTGCATCTACATGAAAAAGTACATTTTTTTTTTTACATATATTACCAATTTTAAAAATATTATTAATTGTTCCTATTTCGTTATTAATATGCATTATAGAAACTAGAATAGTTTTCTTGGTAATTTTTTTTTCTAATAAATTGATATCTAAAATTCCTGTATTTGAATGTTTTATATATATAACCTTTATACCCAATTTTTTTATAAAATTACAAGTTTCTAATACAGCTTTATGTTCAATCATACTTGTAATAATATTTTTTTTATTATAGTGTATATAATTATATATAATTCCTTTAATAGCTAAATTAATAGATTCAGTAGCACTAGATGTAAAAAATATTTCTTCTTTTTTGCAACTAAGAATATTGGCTATATTAATTCTAGAATGTTCAATTTCATTTTTTGCTTTTATGCCTAAATAATGGGAAGATGATGGATTAGCAAATATTCCATCTATAGTAAGATAGTTATTCATTTCTTCTAAAACTCTTTTATCAACAGGAGTTGTAGAAGCGTAATCTAAATAAATAAATTTATTCATAATATAATTTATTAATATTTGTTTTTAATATTTTAATAAAAATTTATATATATAATATAATATATATTTAATTATTCATTAATAATATTATATATTTTATATATAAATATTGTAAATAAAGTAGAATTTTTATGAAAAAGTCATTTTTAAAACCACAAAACACAATATTTATTTTTGATTCTGGATTAGGTGGTATTACAATATATAATTATATAAAAAATATTTTTTTTAATATAAATTTTATTTATTTATTAGATAATAAATATTTTCCTTATGGAAATAAATCAAAAAATTTTATTTTTCAACGTTTAATAAAAATTTTAAAAAAAATATCATATCATTATAATATTTCATTAGCTATTATTGCGTGTAATACTGCTAGTGTTTCTAGTTTACCTAAAATAAGAAATTATTTTACTTTCCCAATTATTGGTGTTAATCCTGTTATTAATCTAGCTATAAAAAAAACCCAAAATAATGTAATTGGTTTATTAGCAACTAATACAACTTTAAGAAACGATAAAATACAAAAAACAATTCATTTTTTTAAAAAAAAATACGAAATAAAAACAATATCATCTTCAAAACTAGTTTTATTAGCAGAAAAAAAAATATTAGGATATGATATTATTATAAACGAAATAAAAAAAATTTTTAAACCTTGGTATGCATTAAAAGTATTTCCAGATACTATAGTTCTAGGTTGTACCCATTTTCCATTAATTTTAAATGAATTAAAAATTATTTTACCTCAAAAAATATGTTTTTTAGATTCAAAAAAAAATATTATTTTAACATTTAAAAAAAATATGAATTATAATTCAAATATTTTAAGTAGAAAAAAAAATATTGTTTTTTATACTAAAAAAAATAAATATATAAAAAAAATAAAAAATTTATTTTTTAAAAAAAATTTTACAGTTTTTTCTAACTTTATATTATAAAATATTTTCATTTAACTAAAAAATTAAATAAAATACTTGACTATTCATTATGAATCTGTAAGATAATAATATTGTTTTTAGTTCTTTAAAAATAGACAAAAGATTTTCAAGGACACTCTTGGAGAGAGTATTATTGAAATTATAAATTTATAGTTTTATTTTAATAAAATTTGTAAATTTATTTTATTAAGGTTTTATA
>NZ_CP046190.1:352153-353375 GCF_012568445.1 Enterobacteriaceae endosymbiont of Donacia vulgaris | reverse complement strand
CCAGACTCTTACGGGAGGCAGCAGTGGGGAATATTGCACAATGGGCGAAAGCCTGATGCAGCTATACCGCGTGTATGAAGAAGGCCTTAGGGTTGTAAAGTACTTTCAACAAGAAAGAAAAGATAAAATCTAATACATTTTATCCTTGACGTTACTTGTAAAAGAAGCACCGGCTAACTCCGTGCCAGCAGCCGCGGTAATACGGAGGGTGCGAGCGTTAATCGGAATTACTGGGCGTAAAGAGCACGTAGGCTGTTAATTAAGTCAGGTGTGAAATCCCTAAGCTTAACTTAGGAACTGCATTTGAAACTAATTAGCTTGAGTTTCGTAGAGGGGGGTAGAATTCCAGGTGTAGCGGTGAAATGCGTAGATATCTGGAGGAATACCAGTGGCGAAGGCGACCCCCTGGACGAATACTGACGCTCAGGTGCGAAAGCATGGGGAGCAAACAGGATTAGATACCCTGGTAGTCCATGCCGTAAACAATGTCGACTTGAAGGTTGTAAGCTTGACTTATAGCTTTCGTAGCTAACGCGTTAAGTCGACCGCCTGGGGAGTACGACCGCAAGGTTAAAACTCAAATGAATTGACGGGGGCCCGCACAAGCGGTGGAGCATGTGGTTTAATTCGATGCAACGCGAAAAACCTTACCTGGTCTTGACATCCATGGAATTTAATAGAGATATTTTAGTGCCTTCGGGAACCATGAGACAGGTGCTGCATGGCTGTCGTCAGCTCGTGTTGTGAAATGTTGGGTTAAGTCCCGCAACGAGCGCAACCCTTATCCTTTGTTGCCATCAGCTAGGCTGGGAACTCAAAGGAGACTGCCGGTGATAAACCGGAGGAAGGTGAGGACGACGTCAAGTCATCATGGCCCTTACGACCAGGGCTACACACGTGCTACAATGGTATATACAAAGGGAAGCAGCCTCGCGAGAGTAAGCGAATCTCACAAAATATATCTTAGTTCGGATTGGAGTCTGCAACTCGACTCTATGAAGTCGGAATCGCTAGTAATCGTAGATCAGAATGCTACGGTGAATACGTTCCCGGGCCTTGTACACACCGCCCGTCACACCATGGAAGTGGGTTGTAAAAGAAGTAAGTTGCTTAACCTTTTTATTTGGAGGGCGCTTACCACTTTATGATTCATAACTGGGGTGAAGTCGTAACAAGGTAACCGTAGGGGAACCTGTGGTTGGATCACCTCCTTTACTATAAG
>NZ_CP046190.1:973-2195 GCF_012568445.1 Enterobacteriaceae endosymbiont of Donacia vulgaris | reverse complement strand
CTTATAGTAAAGGAGGTGATCCAACCACAGGTTCCCCTACGGTTACCTTGTTACGACTTCACCCCAGTTATGAATCATAAAGTGGTAAGCGCCCTCCAAATAAAAAGGTTAAGCAACTTACTTCTTTTACAACCCACTTCCATGGTGTGACGGGCGGTGTGTACAAGGCCCGGGAACGTATTCACCGTAGCATTCTGATCTACGATTACTAGCGATTCCGACTTCATAGAGTCGAGTTGCAGACTCCAATCCGAACTAAGATATATTTTGTGAGATTCGCTTACTCTCGCGAGGCTGCTTCCCTTTGTATATACCATTGTAGCACGTGTGTAGCCCTGGTCGTAAGGGCCATGATGACTTGACGTCGTCCTCACCTTCCTCCGGTTTATCACCGGCAGTCTCCTTTGAGTTCCCAGCCTAGCTGATGGCAACAAAGGATAAGGGTTGCGCTCGTTGCGGGACTTAACCCAACATTTCACAACACGAGCTGACGACAGCCATGCAGCACCTGTCTCATGGTTCCCGAAGGCACTAAAATATCTCTATTAAATTCCATGGATGTCAAGACCAGGTAAGGTTTTTCGCGTTGCATCGAATTAAACCACATGCTCCACCGCTTGTGCGGGCCCCCGTCAATTCATTTGAGTTTTAACCTTGCGGTCGTACTCCCCAGGCGGTCGACTTAACGCGTTAGCTACGAAAGCTATAAGTCAAGCTTACAACCTTCAAGTCGACATTGTTTACGGCATGGACTACCAGGGTATCTAATCCTGTTTGCTCCCCATGCTTTCGCACCTGAGCGTCAGTATTCGTCCAGGGGGTCGCCTTCGCCACTGGTATTCCTCCAGATATCTACGCATTTCACCGCTACACCTGGAATTCTACCCCCCTCTACGAAACTCAAGCTAATTAGTTTCAAATGCAGTTCCTAAGTTAAGCTTAGGGATTTCACACCTGACTTAATTAACAGCCTACGTGCTCTTTACGCCCAGTAATTCCGATTAACGCTCGCACCCTCCGTATTACCGCGGCTGCTGGCACGGAGTTAGCCGGTGCTTCTTTTACAAGTAACGTCAAGGATAAAATGTATTAGATTTTATCTTTTCTTTCTTGTTGAAAGTACTTTACAACCCTAAGGCCTTCTTCATACACGCGGTATAGCTGCATCAGGCTTTCGCCCATTGTGCAATATTCCCCACTGCTGCCTCCCGTAAGAGTCTGG
>NZ_CP046190.1:0-636 GCF_012568445.1 Enterobacteriaceae endosymbiont of Donacia vulgaris | reverse complement strand
ACATAATTTAAAATAAACAGCTTCTAAAAATTTGAATGCCCACATATATTCTTCTGATAAATTATTAAAGAACAAAATCTTTATTAGACATAA
Organism: Enterobacteriaceae endosymbiont of Donacia vulgaris; assembly: GCF_012568445.1. Taxonomy (NCBI): domain Bacteria; kingdom Pseudomonadati; phylum Pseudomonadota; class Gammaproteobacteria; order Enterobacterales; family Enterobacteriaceae; species Enterobacteriaceae endosymbiont of Donacia vulgaris. The sequence continues at coordinate 543 of NZ_CP046190.1, read as the reverse complement.
AGATTTTTATTAACAATACTAATATACTATCTAATTAAAATAAAGTCAAATTTAATTTATATATTAAATATACTGAATTTTTAATATTTCGTATTTTAAAATACCTTTTGGTGTTTTTACTTTGATAATATTATTTTCTTTTTTTCCGATTAAAGCTCTAGCTAAAGGAGCATTAATTGCAATTAAATTATTTTTTAAATCCGATTCATCATCACCAACAATTTTATAAGAATTAATTTTATTAGTGACAATATTTTTTATATATACAGTAGAACCAAAAATAATTTTATTATTATGTATAATTTTTGTAATATCTATTATATTAGCATTTGATAATTTAATTTCAATTTCTTTAATACGTCCTTCACAAAAACTTTGTGCCTCACGAGCTGCTTGATATTCAGCATTTTCTTTTAAATCACCATGTTTTCTAGCGGCTATAATTAAATTAATAATTTTTGGTCTTTCTATATTTTTTAATTTAATTAATTCTTTTTGTAATTTTTTTACACCTTGTAAAGTCATAGGAATTTGATTTATCAT